>JAAEPD010000657.1 GCA_024222455.1 Aureispira sp. | reverse complement strand
GAGCTTTTGTAACCTTTTGTTAATTCAGAGTGCTCTAACTCCGTTAAGTCTATTTTTTTTACTTTCCTTCCCATTTATTTTGCTTTTGGAAAGCAAATATAACTTATTATTTATTTTGAATCAGTACTTACTTTAAAAAAAAGTACCTCTAACAACCACAACTTAGTTTCCTCCCAAGACATCCTATCATGGATAGCAAAGGCCCTTTAATAAGTCCTCTAAGCCATAATTTCTGAACAACTTTTTGCTTCTATTCTTGTCCCTATAAAAATAATCATTACTTTTGTCACTATCTTTATTTTGACTTTGTCTAAATTAAAAGAAGGTGATAAAAGTCACTATGTTAGTAGTAGGAAAAACAAGTAGATCGCCGTTACTTTGGGCTATATTTTACAATGCAGCTAATATTCCATTTAAACTTTAGATCGAAGAGAACTAATATTTTATGGAAAGAACTACCAGAGTTGAGGAAAGAATAGCTTTTACATAAAAAATGGATTTTACCATTCTATGAGAACACTTAAATATATATCCGCTTTCATTCTAGCATTTGGACTTCAGAGTTCAATACAAGCGCAATACTCCCTTCAAGGGCAGCTTCGTTGTTCTTCTAGTCAACAAGCTATTAGTGAGGTTACCATATTTTTAGAAAACACAAATGACCTCATCACTTCTGATAAAAAAGGTTCTTTTCAATTTAAAGCACTTCCAAGTGGTGATTACACCCTCACGTTTTACAAAGAGGGTTATGCTAGTCTTACGCAAGTTGTAAAAATCGTAGACCAAAATATAAATATCAATATACCTCTAGACTCTCTTAATGTTAACCTTAGTACAGTTAATGTTAGCATACAAGAAAACGGCTATGGCATGCGCCACATGCGTGCAGTAGAAGGAATGGCAATCTATGCCTCAAAAAAAACAGAGGTTATTGAACTCAAAAATACACTAGCTAACCTTTCGAACAACAATAGTCGTCAGCTCTACGCTAAAGTAGCAGGGCTCAATATTTGGGAAAATGACAATTCAGGTATACAACTCAACATTGGTGGTCGTGGACTCAACCCTAATCGTACCTCCAACTTTAATACACGCCAAAACGGCTATGATATTAGTGCAGATGCATTAGGATATCCTGAAACCTATTATATTCCTCCAAGCCAGGCACTCAAAAGAATAGAGATAATAAGAGGAGCTGCTTCCCTACAATACGGAACACAGTTTGGAGGCTTACTCAACTTTGTTCTTAAAAATGGGCCTGATGATAAAAAGTTTGAGTTTACTTCAGAAAACACCTATGGTGCTTACAACTTTTTCAACACCTTCAATAGTATAGGAGGCACATTGGCAGATGGCAAATTCAAATACTACGGCTTTTACCAATACAAACGTGGCGATGGTTGGAGACCAAATGCAGACTATCAAACACACAATGGCTACTTGGCCCTACAGTACAAACCAACTAAAAAACTGACACTCAATCTAGAGCAAACCATAATGAACTATGTAGCACACCAACCAGGTGGACTTACAGACCAAGAGTTCAAAACAGATGCACGCCAATCTAAGCGAGAGCGAAACTGGTTTAGAGTAGATTGGAAACTCTCTGCCCTAAATGTTACCTATAAGTTTTCAGAAAAAACAAGAATCAACTTTCGCAATTTCTTACTCTACGCAGGTCGCCAATCTTTGGGTAACCTACAACCCATCAATCGACCAGATTATGGTGGTTCTAGAGATTTAATAAAAGGATGTTACTTCAACTTTGGTAACGAAACACGTTTATTGCACCGTTATAGCATTCTCAAACAGCCTACAGTCCTTTTGGTAGGAGTAAGAGCCTACAAAGGAGCTACACAACAACAACAAGGTTACTCCAATGATGGAAAAACAGGAACCCTAAGCGACTTCCAATTTGAAAATCCAGCAGATGGTATTCTCAAGTCAGACTATAAATTTCCAAGTTTCAATTTTGCAGCCTTTGCAGAGAACTATTTTACTATAGGCCCTAAGTTCAGCATAACACCAGGTATTCGATACGAATATATACACACCAAAGCCAATGGTTACTATCAAGATCTATTTGTAGTGCCAGCAGCCAGTGGATTCGACACCCTCAAAAACGAGGCTATTCCAGAACAACGCCAAAGTCAACGTTCTATATTCCTAATGGGATTAGGAGCCAGTTATAAGCCATTGACAGATTTAGAACTCTATGCCAACTTCTCTCAGAATTATAGAGCAATCAATTTCAATGATATGCGCATTGTCAATCCAAACCAAGAGATTGATCCTAACCTAAAAGACGAATTTGGGTTCAATGCCGATCTAGGCTTCAGAGGTACTTATAAGCATATTTTTAATTTTGACGTAAGCCTATTTTATCTGTCGTACAAACGTCGTATAGGCAATATACAAAGCTCACGTCCTAATGCAGAGAATCCTCTAATCATAGAACCTTATACTCTACGCACCAATATTGGAGATGCTAGAGTATTTGGGGTAGAATCCTTGATAGAAGCAGATATTTGGAGACTGATTACTAAAAACAAAAAGACAGATTGGGGTATTGTTCTATTTACCAATTTTTCTTGGTTAGATGGTCGCTATCTACAAACAGCCAACTCCTATGCCTCAGGCAAGCAATTAGAGTTTGTTCCACCAGTTACGCTACGCACAGGACTGAGTGTCAGCTACAAAAAACTAAAATTAGCTTATCAGTACTCTTATACAGCCAAGCACTACAGCGATGCCACCAATGCAGAGCTTGTTCCCAATGCCGTTGTAGGTGTTATTCCATCTTATCACATCATGGATTTATCGGCCAGTTATGAATGGCGTTGGCTCAAGGCTCAAGCAGGCATCAACAACTTGACCAATGCCAAATACTTCACACGTAGAGCGCCAAGCTATCCTGGACCAGGTATTTTACCTGCCGATGGACTTAGTTTTTATGTGACTTTGGCTGTGCAATTGGGTGTAAAATAAAGCGATTTAGCAAAAAAGCTATCATGAATACTAATATACAGAAGCAGATCAGCTAAAAAGTCTTAACTTAGGGTTGCTCTAAACTCTATATACAACTAACTCCGCCTCTAAAGTCATGAAAGAACTAATAATCCTAACTACACTACTTCTCCTAAGCTACCAAAGCTTTGCACAACAATGCTCTGCCAACGACTGCCCTTGTTTTATGAAAACAGGAGATCGCTACATAAAAAAGAAGAACTACAAAAAAGCTATTTTCAACTACCTAGTTGCCCGAGATTGTGACCCCAAACTTGGTCCCACCATCGAAAAAAAGCTAAACAATGTTTTCAGTACTATAGAAAAACAAAAAACAGCACTTGCCAAAACCTTAAAAGAGGTAGAGAAGGAACAAGCTAAAAACAAACAGATCATTAATGCCTTTTATTTTTATGATGACAAATTTGCTTTAGCCTACAAAAATAGTAAATATGGGTTTATCAATAAAAAGGGCGAAGTAGTTATTGAATATAAATATACAGAGGCCCTACCTTTTAATAGGAATACAGGTTTAGCTAAAGTCAACATCAAAAATGTAGAAAAATTTGATCCAGAAGCCCTTGAGCTAGATGATGAAGATGCCGAAAAAAGCATACAAAAAGAGGTGAAGATGCTCATTAATATTTTTGGCGAAGAATTTCTCCTTGCGGAAAGTCTAAAAGAATTAACTCCAGAAATAATAATGCGAATCAAGAGCTAAACGTCTTTAATTTAAGTAATGAAGCAGCAATTCTACCGAATATATGAACTAGAAGTCCCT
>JAAEPD010000656.1 GCA_024222455.1 Aureispira sp. | reverse complement strand
GATGAAGTAATCAAAGCATATATAGAGAATCACAACGATTCTAAGCAAAGTGATAACTCGAATAATATTTCTTTAGAATAGTCAGGGGACTTATAGTCCTAATTTTTAACCTACCAGACTTCAGCTGGTAGTATTTCAGTGCCAATACTTCTAATACAGGACTCACACCTGTTTATAAATGGATGGTCAATGGTTTAGACGTAGCTAGTGGTTCAACTACTTACACAACAGACTCATTGCAACAAGGAGATATAGTTAGTTTCTTTTTGCAGTCCGATGCAATTTGTGTCTTGGATAGTACAGTGACCTCTAATGCTATTAATATGACAGTGAACCCTTTACCTGTTGTCGATGCTATAGCTACAGTTGTACCAATTATTGGTGTTATAGCTATAAAAGATACGCTTTGTGAAGGTGAATCCTTGATCTTATCTGGGATTGGTGCACAAAATTATACTTGGTCTAATACAGTAGCCGACGGAGTTGCTTTTCCTGCTTTGAATACACAGACCTATACTGTAACTGGAACAGATGGAAATGGTTGTTCAAGCACTATAAGTAAGTTGATCGTAGTCAATCCTCGACCCATTGTCAGTATCAGTAGTCTTGATCCAGATTATTGTGATACCATTTCTACTGTAGCATTAACGGGTTCTCCTTTAGGAGGTACTTTTATTGGTGTTGGTGTGTCTGGGAATTCTTTTTCTCCTCAATTAATGGGGCAGGGTATATATCCAATCTCCTATAATTATACAGACAGCAATGGTTGTACTGATAGTACTTTTGCCTCAATAAATATATTAGATTGTAGCATTTTTACATCTATAGAAAATGAAGTAGTAGTTGATAAAATATTAGCTTATCCTAATCCTGTACAGAACTATATGAATTTGGATATAGAGTTCGGTCAATCTACAGTACTAAATGTCAAAATCCTTGATGTTTTAGGGCATGTTATTTTTCAAGAACAATTTAGTCAAACAGGCTTATATCAATTAGATTTAGAGCAATTGTTGAGTGGTTCCTATATCTTACAAATAGTAGGTGATAATAATCAGAGAACCCAAAAAGTGTTTATAAAAGAATAAAATTAAAGAAGAGTTATTAAGCTCTATTCCCAAACTAGAGGCTTTCATTAAGGGTAGTTGCTATGCAACTGCCCTTTTTTTATTACCAAAAAAACTATAATTCCTTTATTGATTTACTGACATCTTCTCTATATTAGTTAAAATGCTTAGTAGTCTGTTCAATTTTAACGTCACAGACTAATGTATTCTAATAAATTGATTACAATATTGTTGAAATCTATAAAGTATGAAAAAGGTAGATGTATTAGTAATAGGTTCGGGGGTAGCAGGATTGACTTTTGCCATCAAAATGGCAGAAAAACATCCTGATCGACAAATATGTGTCTTAACCAAAACAAACAAAGAGGAAAGTAATACACGTTATGCACAAGGTGGGGTAGCAGCAGTATGGAATTTTGATACCGATTCGCACGAAAAACATATAGAAGATACCTTAGATGCTGGTGATGGTCTTTGTGATACAGATGTGGTAGATATTGTAGTCAAAGAAGGGCCTGTGCGAGTAGAGGAGCTGATAGAATGGGGTACTCGTTTTGATAAAAAGAACGAAAACTATGACCTTGGTAGAGAAGGAGGCCATTCCGAAAATAGAATATTACACTATAAAGATCTAACTGGCTGGGAAATACAACGTGCCCTCAACGAAAAAGCAAAATCTTACCCTAATTTAGAATACATAGAGCATTATTTTGCTATAGATTTGATCACACAGCACCATTTAGGTCGTTGGGTAACTCGCCTGACACCAAATATAGAATGTTATGGAGCTTATGCACTAGATACTGATACACACGAAATAGAAACTATTTTAGCTAAAGTAACTGTATTGGCCACAGGTGGTGCAGGACAGGTGTACAAAACCACAACCAATCCAAGTATAGCTACTGGTGATGGGATGGCCATGGTTTATAGAGCTAAAGGGCGTATGGAGAATATGGAATTTGTTCAATTTCATCCAACCTCCTTATTTAACCCTGCTATTGAAAATCCAGCCTTTTTAGTTTCGGAAGCTGTTCGAGGATTTGGAGCTATTCTAAAAACTCCAGAGGGCAAAGAATTTATGCAGAAATATGACCCTCGCAAGTCTTTAGCTCCTCGTGATATTGTAGCAAGAGCTATTGATAATGAAATGAAAATGCGTGGACAAGACTATATGTGTTTAGATTGTTCGCATCTAGATAAGGATGCTTTTATAGGGCATTTCCCAACTATTTATGACAAATGCAAGAGTTTAGGGATAGATCCTATGAAGGATTTGATACCTGTAGTGCCAGCAGCACATTATATCTGTGGAGGCGTCAAAACAGACCAAGTAGGGCAAACTTCTATGTTGAATCTGTATGCTTGTGGCGAATGTAGTTGTACAGGTTTGCATGGTGCCAACCGTTTGGCTTCAAACTCCCTTTTGGAAGGCTTGGTTTTTGGGCACCGTATCTATGAAGAGGTTTCTCAAAAAATTGAAGGGATTGATTATGCTGAAGGTATTCCTAATTGGGATGCTACAGGTACTACTGATCCTAAAGAGATGGTCTTGATAACGCAAAGTATGAAAGAACTGAAAGAAATCATGAGTAGCTATGTGGGCATAGTACGTACCAATGTACGTCTGAAACGTGCTTTTGATCGTTTGCATATCTTATACAAAGAAACAGAAGAGTTATATTCTAATACAACTATTTCTCCACAGCTGTGTGAGTTACGTAACTTAATAACCATAGCTTATATGATTACTCGATCAGCCGCTACTCGTAGAGAGAGTCGAGGTTTGCATTATAATACAGACTATCCTGAACAACAACCATTTTTAGAGATGACTTTGATTTAGATTAGAATGTGAACTACTTCACAGTTTTTGAGTTATAGATGATGTATCTTTACTCTGTCCCAAACAGCACTGATTTATTCGATTAAAATCTACTGACTTATGCAGCAAGCATCTAAATTATGGTATTTGGAGCAGTTTGATATGATGAAATACTTGTGTAAAAATGAGCAAGCTCATCTATCTGATATGATGGCCATGAAACATTTCAAGAAAGATGATCCTATCATGTTTCCCCATAATTCTCAAAAAAGTATCTATCTACTCAAAAAAGGTACTGTAAAGATTGGCAACTATACTGAAAATGGAGAAGAGAACTTAAAGTATATCCTCAATGAGGGAAATATTTTTGGTGAAATGGCTATGGTAGATGGTAATGCTAATGACTTTGCAGTGGCATTGGATGAAGTTATTATTTGTGTGATTGATATGAGCGTATTGCAAGATATGATGCAAACAAATAAAAAATTGAATGCGCATATTTATAAACTCATAGGTTGGCGTTTACGCAAATTGGAGAGCAAAATGGCTTCAATGGTGTTTAAAGATTCATCCACTCGCATCAAAGATTTTTTGAAAGAATGGGCAAATGATTTTGGCAAACAAGAAAATAAGGCATTAGTCGTTAAGAATTTGCTGACCCATAAAGAAATTGCAAAGTTGACCTTCACTTCTCGTCAAACAGTAAGTACTGTGCTTAGTAAGCTCAAAAAAAGTGGAAAAATTGATTATGATGACAAATATATTCGAGTATATAACTTAGAAGAATAGAGAATATTATTACCCTCTAATAATAACATGGATTTTAAAAATGGTTGACAACGAACTTGAAAAAATAATAGATCTATTTAAGTCTGGAATAGAAGAAAATATTGAAATGGCTTGGAGTTTTGGACAATTACCAAAGTATAAAGTAATATTTGATGAATATTTAGAGGGGTTTAAGACTTTTTGTGAGCAGCAAAAAACGACTATTCCTGAACTGTTTGCTGCTAAATCCCTTAAGCTTGACTATAATGTTACAGACTTGCCAGAGGCCTTGGGACAACTAACTAATTTAGAGCATTTGAATACTACTTATCAAGAGTTAGAAAAATTACCAGAATCTATTGGACAACTGAGCAATTTAAAATCATTAACATGTTATGATAGTAAATTGCCAGAACTGCCAGAATCTATCGGAGATTTAACTAGTTTAGAAGAGATAGATTTCACAATGAATAAACTAAGCAAATTGCCAATGTCTTTTGGGATGTTGAGTAACCTTGAATATCTTAATTTATCTTATAACCCTTTAGAAGAATTACCTCAGAACCTTGAAAATCTAAAATCCTTAAAAGGACTTTATTTAACAGGAACCAGTTTGACCTACCTGCCAAGTTGGATAGCTAGCTTAAGCAAATTGAGCGAGCTAGATATTGGAGAAACTAAAATAACGGAATTACCATCAACAGTTAAGATGTTGAAGAATTTAAAGGTAATAGAATGGAAAGGCTCTATATTAACGGATGATCTGAAAAAAAAGATTGAGCTAGATTATCCTGATTTAAGGATCAAGTTTTAGTGGTATAGAGTGTATTAGCTATTCAGAATACCTAAGTACCTATAATTTTTTTATTGTATCTTTGTAGGGTTATCAAATAACAGATAAATAACTCTACATGAATACACCTGAACTTGCTCGATTATTTTTTATAGAATTACATAAGGTTCACCGCTCAGATGCAGATAACAATACCAAAGTTATTGAGTTGAACACCGTCTTGACTCAACTCTTTTTTGCATTTACCAAAGATGAAAATATTCAGTTTACCACCATGTTTGCCCGTATTGCTTTTGCTGGGCACAAGTATGACTTAAGTAGAGCTATACAGTGGCGAGTCCACCAATTACGCAAGAAAAAACAGGCCGCCCAAGCAGGAGCTGTGCAGTTGAGTACTCAAGACTATCTCAGCTCTCTAAAAACAGTAGCTTACTCCATTGCAGCTTTCTGCAAAACACCTGTACCGAAGGACCTGAAAGATATATTACCAGCAAAAGATAATACAGAAACAGAGCGAGCAAAGCTTAGAGTAAAAGAGCAGCTAAAGGTGCTTAGAGTCACAGTCATTGGTTGCGATGAAAAACAAGAATTTTTGCTCTGCAAAGAAGCAACTTATCCTGATGAGGTGATCAAGGTAAAATATAACGAAACTGCCCTCAATGAGAACTTCAATTCTACTATAGACTGTATTCGGAGAGATTTTAAATACAATGTTACCCTCAATCTGATAGATGTTTTGGTCAATGAGGATGGAATTTACTATCCTAAAATGTTTGTGATAGAGCCTGATTATTTAGTAGATGTAAGTGCTATTTCAGAGTGTTTTCAGAATTTTGGAACACCTCCACAGTTATATTTACTCAAAAAGTTTTTGCCATTTACATACTCCAAACCTTTGATGTTGGGAAATATTGCCAACTTCTTTTTGGATGAGTTGATGACCGATTTGGAGGTAGATTTTAATGAGATTTTTCCTAAAGTTTTTTCGCTCAACCCATTGGTTTTTGCCACCTTCCAAGATGCAGATATTCGGGATATTTACCGTAAGGGCCAGAAGCATTTTGCTAACCTCAAACAGGTAATTAAGCACAAGTTTAAGCAGAATGATATAGATCCGGACGATTGTTTTTTAGAGCCTTCTTTTTATTCTGAAAAGTATGGACTGCAAGGACGTTTGGATGTTTGGTACAGATCGCCAGATAGCAATAAAGCTGCTATTGTAGAGCTCAAAAGTGGTAAGCCCTTTGCTCCCAACCGTTTTGGCTTGAGCAATAACCACTATACACAGACTATTTTATACGATTTATTGGTGCGTTCAGTCTACAAAGAGGCTGTAGATCCATCTAAATATATATTGTATTCAGGGATAGATGTAGATCATCTCAAATTTGCACCACCACTCAAGGTACAGCAAGATGAAGCTATTAAGCTGAGGAATCAGCTCGTTTCTATAGAGAAAAAGTTGGCTGACCTAGATTTAGATTCTTTTGATAAACATACCTTACTGGACAATCTACGTCCTGAGTTGTTGCCGAAGGCAAAAGGATTTATCCGAAGAGATTTACAAGAGTTTTCGCAGACTATAGCTAGAGTAGGGGATATAGAACGACGATATTTATTGAGTTTTACTAGTTTTATAGCTAGAGAGCATCAACTAGCTAAAACGGGAGTACAAGGCAAGGAAAAACTAAATGGATTATCAGCACTTTGGCTCAATAGTTATGAAGAAAAGAACCAATCTTTTGAGATACTTTCACACCTAAAAGTAGAAACCAATAGAACGGCAGAGGATGATCCTCAGATTATATTGAGAAGAACAGATTTGACCAATCCTTTAGCTAATTTTAGACAAGGAGATATTGTGATACTCTATCCATATATGACAGAGCATGATGATGCTTTGACCAATCAGATTTTTAAAGGTTCTTTGGTCGAGATTGATGCTGATTTCATTTGTGTGCGTTTGCATTGCAAACAATTCAACGACAGTCTTTTCAAGCAAGAAGGTTACTGGTTTGTGGAGCATGATGTAATGGATCGAAGTTATATTGTTCAATACAAAGCTTTGTATACATTCTTGCTGAGCAAACAGCACAACAGAGAGTTGATATTAACCACTAAAGCACCTGAAGAGGTAAAGGTTAAAAAGCTTCAATTTGCTAATCCAAATTTGAGCTCAGAGCAAACTAGAATATTACGAAAAGCTTTGTCGGCTAAAGACTATTTCTTGTTGGTAGGCCCTCCAGGTACAGGCAAGACTAAGTTTATGTTGGCAGAAATGGTGCGTTATCTATTGCATCATACACACGATCAAATTTTGTTGATGGCCTATACCAACAGGGCTGTAGATGAGATTTGTGAGGCGATACATGAGTTTGCTAAAGATGATTATGTGCGTATTGGCTCTAGATATTCAACCAGTCCAGAGTATAGAGATCAGTTGTTTTCTACGAAGACAGAGAATATAAAAACACGTAAGGAGTTGATGGAAGTTATCAATCAACATCGCATATTTGTATCTACAGTAGCTTCTATAGCCAATCGTCCACTAATCTTGAAAATTAAGCGATTTGATACTGCTATTATAGATGAAGCTTCACAGATTTTGGAGCCTATTTTAGTAGGGCTGTTACCTGCTTTACAACGATTTATATTGATTGGAGATCATAAACAATTGCCTGCTGTAGTAATGCAAGATAAAGACCGTTCGGCAGTAAGGGACCCTGAGTTATTAGAAATAGGATTAACAAATAGACGTAATTCTCTTTTTGAGCGTTTACACAGTCAAGCTATTAAAAATAATTGGGATTGGGCACACGATATGCTCAAAAGCCAAGGGCGTATGCATGAAGATATTTATGAATTTCCGAAGGAGTATTTTTATGATAATGATTTAGAACTTTTACCTTCTGGACTGAAGGCAGGAGAGTGGCAACGAGAGCCCATGAACTATATCTTGCCAGAAGATGCCAATACACTAGAACAGCAAATAGCTAAGAATAGAGTACTGTATTTTCCTACAGAAAATGATCGTTTTAATAATCCTAAAACCAATGAGTACGAAGCAGAGTTGATTGGTCGTTTGGTACATAGTTTCAAGCGCTTGTATGAGGCCAATGGAAAAGAGTTTAATGCTCATACTTTGGGAATAATCACACCTTTTAGAGCGCAAATAGGGCAGATTCGCCACACTTTAGCGCAGTATAATGAAGGATATGAAGATTGTACTATAGATACTGTAGAGCGTTATCAAGGTGGAGCAAGAGAGATTATTCTAATTTCGCTTTGCTTGAATACGCCTTATCAGTTGGATACTATAGTATCCCTTTCTGATGATAAAAAGGTTGATCGAAAATTGAATGTAGCCTTGACTCGTGCTCGTCAGCATTTAGTATTGGTGGGTAATGAAGATTTGATGCGGATGGATAGACGCTATGGGAACTTGATTGACTGGATATCAAAAATTAATGTAAAATAAAACAAATAGAAATGAGAGCTTTAATTCTTATTCTAAGTATAGTAACCTGTGTACAGTTTGGATATAGTCAAGGAGATAAGGTGATAGTAACGCCTACCTTTTTGTCTAAGATGCAAGAGGTAGAGGTACCTCAATTTGATGATTCTAGGGAGAGTGAATACATCATTTATTTTCCTATGAAATATGCTAAATTCTTGTTTACGGATGAGGATAGAGAAACCTTTTTGACTCTAAGTGATACCATTATTGAACGGATTGATTTGGTGTACACTGTATTTAGGAGAGAAAAGAGCTTTGACCAAGAAAAATTGAATCGGGAGCGTTATGATATGCTGCAAGAAAATTTCCCACAGGCTTTTAATAACAACTTGATTGATTGGAATTTGATTGCACAAGATGGAGCTGTAGATTATGAGGAGGCTCGTACTTATTTTCATGGTTTTGTGATTTATATCAAACCACATCGAATGACAGACAAAGATGGGTTTATAGTAGAAACGGTGATGGATAGACGAATAGATGAGCCCGAAACTAGAATATTGGAGACCAATGAGGAGATAGAAAATGTCAAAAAGCTGTTAACTCAAGCTTCTACACCGACCAAAATTATCAAAGATACGGTCATTACGAAAGTCAAAAAGAAGAAGTTTACTGGCTATTATTTACATAAAAACAAGAAGAAGCGTAAGAAAGGAAAGAAATTCGATAAGCATAAAAAAGGCCGTATTAGAGAATATACTTCTGTTTTTAAAGAGAAAGTAACTATCACAGAAAAAGTGGTGCCAGATCCTGATGGTAAACCTTTGGAAACAGCCGAAAAAATACTCCAACAAGTAACTGATGATACTGTAGTTTATGCCACTATGAGCCGTTTGATGGAGCGTTGGGAGGATAATGTGATAGTACAGGATGTAACAGGAAGTATGTATCCTTATTTGACACAAACACTATTATATCTCAAGAATCATATCAGAGAAAATGCAACCGAGAAATTTGTCTTTTTTAATGATGGAAACAGTAAACCTGATGGCCCTATTGGGCGTGCTGGAGGTTGCTACTATGTGAGTGCCAATAACTCCAAAGAAATAGAGGATATGGCTTATGAGGCTATGAGTAAAGGAAAGGGAGGTAAGCCTTCGGAGAATGATGTAGAGGCTATTCTATATGGGATTAAGAAGTTTCCTAGAGCCCAAGGCATTGTCTTGATTGCTGATAATTTTTCGAGAGTGCGTGATATTGTCTTGATAAGAGAGTTGGTCAAAATAGGTAAACCTGTGCGGGTAATTGTTTGTGGTATAGCTAAAGGTGATGTAGTCAACCTAGATTATATTTACTTGGCGCAACTGACAGGAGGTTCTATACACACTATAGACAAAGATTTTGATGATTTGGCCTCCAAAAAAGATGGAGATGTCTTTAAGGTTGGTGCACAACTTTTTCAGATGGAGGGTAAACGCATTAAGCTGTTAGGACACAACAAGAAGAGTTATAAACGCTTTTAGGTTTAGGATAAGTGCTATGAAAAAAGGTGAAGCTTACTAAACAGACCATAAATATTTTTGATTGGCATCCTGCCTAAAATTTTGTATATTCGCCCAATTCGATAAAAAACTAAAACCAAGACCATGAATTATGACCAAAAGTCTCAAGAGCTAGAAGAGCTCATGAACTTGAGCAAATCCTATATGGATGTTTGCAAGCAAAATAAGTTGATGAAGGATGCCACAGTGAAAGCCCAATTCAAGAAGATGCAAACGCTATTCAAAGTAGCGAAGAAGGCACAGAAGCAACTAATGAAATTGGAGAAGATGGATGATAAAATTGAAGATGTTATCCATAATTCTAGCCTACCTCAAAAAATTAAGAACCATCTATTGTTGTTAGTTGATGATCTTGCCGATTCTAAAGAAGTCCTTGTTGGAACAAAAAAGGCTGTGAAAGCTATTGATAAGTTTTATAAAGACCATGATGGTGAAGATGGGGTCAGTAAACATGATTTGATAGGTATTGTCTTGCAAGTGCTCAATAAGAAACAATTGAGTATAGCTAAAGACGATTTAGAAACAGCTTTTGATAATTATCAAGATGGAAGTTTGGTTATAGAGCAGCCAAGAGCTAAAGGAACTGGTGCTAAGATTAAGTATGTGCCTTTTGCTAAG
This sequence comes from Aureispira sp., assembly GCA_024222455.1. GTDB lineage: Bacteria > Bacteroidota > Bacteroidia > Chitinophagales > Saprospiraceae > JAAEPD01. The sequence goes on along the minus strand of JAAEPD010000656.1, from coordinate 13,151 downwards.
TACATAAAAGATTTGCAAGAAAAGGTCTTCTTTAAAGGAATATTGAGTAAGGATGGTATTCTGAAAACTATGAAAATTGGTAAATTTGAATTGCCTATACGCATAAAAGCTAGTACACAAGTGAGTGGCGATTTTGCTTTTAATGCTCCTGCTTTGACCAAAGGAACAGCTAATGATGAGGATACTATATTTAATGTAACATCAGGAGCGCTACGTCAAACTTCTGCTTTTAGTGGAGGCTTATCTTCTATGAAGTCGGCTCTTACCTTAGGTAGTGCTGGATTTGGGATAGATGTAGGGGCCATGCAGTTTGTTTTTAAGGTAGATGCAGCCAAATGGGCTGTAGCAGCTGAAAATCCTGCGGATATTAAATTTGAGCCTCTAGCTTGTAGTGCTCAAGTTCAGTTGACACCAGAACATTTAAATTGGTGGATGATTAATGTATTTGGAGATGAATTTCCTCTAGCTGTGCCTAAATGTAGCAAACTAGCAATGAGCATAAAGTTTACGTTTACAGTAGATATGGCTGAGTATGCAAAAATACAAGCAGTAAATAAAATAGAGGATAAAGTAGAACGAGCGGTAATAGAGGAGCTGAAAAAGAATGCGGATAGAGCTGTAGAGTATGCAGATGATCTTGCTAAACATTATGCAGATGAGGCATCTCAAGAGGCTAAAGAGGCAGCAGCTAAGGCTCTAAAAAATAACTTGGACAAGAGTGCTCGAATGGCACAGAAAAGGTTACATTCTAAAGCTGCTAAAGAAATGGCGGAAAAGATTGTAACAAAATCGGCTAATCAGGTTGTCTCTAGGCTAACCGCTAAATTAGGAGCAAAAATAGTAATGAAGTTTATTCCTGGTTTGAATGTGATTAGCACTGTTTATGATGCTGTTCAGTTGGGGATTGTTATTTATGACTATTTCAAGGCTAAACCACTAACTCCTGAACAAATTGCGGAAAATGAAGCGCGTGCAAGGAAAACAGCCGCAGACAAAAAAGCTAAAGAGGACAAAGCAAGCAGAAATCCTAAAAACCGTGATTATGTTATCCTGAAAGCGTTTTCGGGTGTGCCAGATACCGACTCTATGTATCCTTGTGGTATGTTTTATAGATATGATGCTTATGTTACTTTCTATTCTAATAGCAAAACTTACAAGCACTATCAGGAAAATAAAGGGCAATACAAGGGCCGAGTATTGAAAGAAGGAAAGGAATCAATAGGTAGTGCCATAACTGTTGGTTATGATGTGCACAAAGAATACATGCAAGAGGCAGAAGCTATTCGATACAAAAAATCGAATGATCAAGGAATGCAGTTGTCTTGTGCTGATCGACTCAATGATATTGATGGTTATGCAGAGATGAGTAGAATGATAGGAAAAGAGGTTAGTGGAGAGTTGTTTAATAGAGGTGATCGAGTTCCTAATTAGAAATAAAATAAAAAGACAAAAGGGCTGTTTTATATAAAACAGCCCTTTTTTTGAACAATAATCTGTCCTCCTTTTGGCAAAACAAGAACAAATATTAGACTCTAACTTAGAGGCAAGTTTACAAGAAGAGCTTAGGCTTATAGCTGTTCGGGGTAGTATCTATAACGGAAGACGAAAACCTACTTGGTTAGTTGCTTTTTTGATAACGATTTCTATCTCTGCATCAGGTATATTTTTGAGTAGATCTATTCCCCTATTATTTCAAGGGATTTCCTTTTCGGAGTTGTTTGAATGGCGAGCATGGGAGGTTAAAATAGGTGCTTTTTTCGGTGGTTTAGCTTTTCTATTGGCTGCTTTAGTTTTGGCTTATTACCTCATGGCACTTTGGCTCTCCAAAAAAGTAGTAATTATTTCTCCTCACCAAATATTACAATGTTATCAACCTTTTCCTGTTTCTAGGGTTAATGTTCAAATCCCGATCTCGGATATAACTAAATTTGAAATATTGCCAATAGTTAATAACGACAAAATAATCGATTATCACGTTACTATTAATGGGCAAGATACAAGTGTGCATCGCACTATATTTTTATATCTATCCGAAACCTCCAAAGACATAGAAACCCTAAAACTAAGATTGGAAGAACTAATTGGTCAAAAAGCAACACTGAAAAAATAACTAGATGAAGTTAGTCGCTACTATATTACTCTTAATACCCTTTATTTGTAATGCTCAATATTACAAAAAAGCTCGAAATGCCTATAAGGCTAAAGATTTTGTGGAGGTAGAGTTAAACTACCAAAAGGCTATAAAAATAGAGGAGACATTGGAGCTAAAAGATTGGTTGAACTTGGCTAACTCGTATCGCTATCAAGGTAAATATCTAGAGACCTTAGAAACTTATAAAAAGGCTAAAAGCTATGCTGAATTCAAGCAAGAATGGGATCATTTATACTATTATGCAGAAACAGCTAAAACTCTAGGAGAATACAAAATAGCCAAAAAATGGCTAAAAAAGTATAAAAAAGGTCGCCCCCAAAAAGGAGAAGCTGCTCTACAATCTTTAGCTTTTGCCAAAGCAAACCAGAAGTATAGAAATGTAAATTATCTTATCCAAAACGAAAAGGCTGTAAACAGTGCTTCTGCGGAGTATAACCCAATGGTTTTTGGAGATTCTGTACTCACTTTTGCCTCTTCTCGCTCTAGGCAATTGCCCTCTAAACAATGGACAAAAAAGAATATTAATTTCCTGTATCAAGCTACTATACAAGAGGGTAAACAGCTAAAGGATATGAGGCTCTTCCAGCAGCGAGACTCTTTGTTTACCTCCAATCCTACACCTATATGTTACAATAGAGACTATCGTTATTCGGTGTCTACTTTCAATCATTTTGTAGAGGGGATTCGACATGTGAAAGGTACTTTCTTGGATAAATTGGGCTTAGAAATTTTTCCAATAGAAGAGTATGGATTACATATGATGGGCGTACAAATGTATTTGGATAAGGGAGAGCGTTATAGTGCTGGATTTCCTGGTATGGGGCTGAATGATACTACACTTTATTTTGCTTCTGATAGACCCGATGGATATGGTGGCTTTGATATTTATAAAACAACAGTGATACAGGATAGAGAGATTTTTTTGATCACCAAACCTATCAATTTGGGCCCTAAAATTAATACACCTGGCGATGAGATTTGCCCTTTTATAGATGTGAATGGAGATTTATATTTTGTATCTGATTATCATGAAGGTTTTGGAGGTTATGATGTTTTTTTCTCTCGCTTGAGGGCTGATGAATGGACTAAGCCTGAAAACTTGGGTCAACCTATGAATTCTTCTTATGATGATCTATACTATATCTATAATTCAAAACTAAAACGAGGCTATTTTACCTCAAATCGCCCTCAAGGAAAGGGCGATTATGATATCTATTCTGTGGAGTATAATTTAGGATGGAAAACTAGGTCAGAAGAATCTAAATAAGATTAGCAAATGAGAATTTTAGAAGATGATTTTAAATGTGGGCAATATTGGTTAGAATACTCTCCTGAAAATATGGATGATTTTTCAACATTCAATAATGAAATTATTAATTCATTTTTTCTCTTCACCCAAAATTTTATAGTACCCTATAGTGTAAATGTTAGTATCTCAACTTTTGATTCATATTGGTTTCCAGATGAAACCTTTGCAGAGTATCATCTTACACTTGACAAACCACATATAAAAACATCAATAGATAGAACAGGTGCTATAGAAAAAACGGTTAGTGAAATTTCTGCACAAGAAATAGAAAAATTATTATTCAATATTCAACAGCAAAGCAATACAGGTAGTCTTATTGGAATAAGTAGAATCTCTTGTTTAGCTGGGTTGTATTTTTTACCAAAGAAAACTAAGGACACTACATTTGTTTTATATACTGGTTCTGGAGGAGCTAACCATAGCAAGAAAAAGCGCCCAATATTTGAAGGGATTGGCATAGAAGCTCCCCTTAGTACATTTGGAGATATTTGGGCTCCCATCGAAGTTTTCTTTGAACATGGATATGAGAATATAGAGTTGAAGCTTATCCTAAATTGGGATTTGTATAGTAAACACAATAAACAAGGATTTTTAATGCTAAAAAAGGCATTAGAGGTGTTGATAAGGAATAGTTGGAAAAATGAAATGCCAAAGGATATTTTTAGTTAATAGAGAAAATCTGTTAAAATGGGGGGAATCTAGAGCCTCTAGATCAGATACTAAATTAATAATGACCAATATTCTCTGAGAATATTGGTCATTATTAAACAAAAAGTAGCTTGTACTAATTAATAGTCATCGACTCAGGCATACTCCACACTTTGTGCTCATTAGTATAGTACAAAAACGCTGAAGATGCAGGCGCCTCATACTGACCTGGAATATCTGCTTTGAGGTCTAAATTTATGGTTTTAGTTTCATTGGGCTTCATTTGCTCATAATGAAATACCACATAGCCATCAAATAGCTCATAATAATCAAATACTTTTTTCTCTTGCATTTCCTTTAATTGCCAAGGCTGAAGGCTCAATCCAGCAGGAACACCCACCATAGCCATTGTCATTGGCTGACCTTGATCTGTAATATTTTTGAGTGTAGTGGTTAGACGAACCGTTTCACCCATATTTACTTTAGCTTTAGGTAGAGTTGTATTCAAAGATAGCTTACAATCTGGCGAATTTTGAGGCATACGAGTTGTATATGTTAACTCAATATCGAAAGGTAAAGCCGTTTTGGTGTCCTCAAATTTAACCTCTACTTTTTGTTTACCTTTTTTGAGGTATTGTGCTAGATTTGGGATTGCGATCTCCTTTTGCTCTGGAGTATAGGCTATTGTTTGAATTGTTTTACCATTAACCATGACTAATAAATTGCCACTTTCGGCAGGTCTTTTGCTGTCTTTGGCATGTTGCAATAGTGCTTTTAGTGCCAATACAGTACCTTGTGTAGAACCATAACCATAGTAGGTTTTGCCACCTTTTATAGTCTTGATTACTTGTTGCAATTCTTTTTTGTATTTGCCCGATTGCATAATAGCTAAGGCTGCTAAACTGGTCGTTTCGATCTTGAGTGAGTGTCCAGTAGAGTTAGTTACCGAACTAGTCAAACCTACAAAACTGCCATCTTTTTGTTGTGTTTTAATAATCTCTTTCAATAAAACATTAGCTCTATCATCCTTCAATTTGAATAATGCATTAGCCAATAAAGACATCATATAAGGATCTTCACTTTTGACTGCATCTGTATAAGATTTATCCAATTCTTTCTTGATTTTGCTACTGTATCCAGCTTCGCACAATGCCCATACAATATAAGCATCAGTCACTTCTGCATTGGCCCAACTGTGTAGGGCATGTGGATTTTTGGTCCAACTTCCTTTATCATCACGACGGCTCAATAACCAATCTGCTGTACGCTTGATTAATTCTTGATCGACAGGATAAACAGCACTCATATCTACAAATTCCATTAAACCATAAGCAGATAATGCTTCATGTGCAGGATCACGTCCCCACCAATCGAAACCACCACTTGGCGATTCGTAACCTACCAAACGTTTGTAACCTACATCCAAAAAGCCTTTTACCTTATCTTCAATAGCAGGATTAGAGGTATTGGTTTCTTGGAGATAATTTAATACTAATAAGTTAGGGTAGTTAGAGCTAGATGTTTGCTCAAAACAACCACCAGGCATACGCAACATGTCTTCCATGCCATTCATTACTTCATCTAGTGTATTTGGATAGGCTTCTAGTTTGGCAACTACAGAACCCTCTAAAGGATGTTGTAGGTTGATGGTAAATTGTTGATTCATTTGGTCACCAGAAAATACCTCTTGCACAGGAAAACCACGAGGACGAGCATCTACATGGCTCACAAAACGATCGCTCAAACCTTCTGCTTCAAAAGCGATAGAAAATTCACCTGTGGTGATAGCATTGGCCACCTCACATTCCAAAAATATAGTTGTGCTTGCTCCTGCTTTTAGTTCGAGTTGGCTAGGAGGTGTTTTAAGGAGTTTAAGGTGACTAGGAGGACTTATGGTTAAAGTGCCTTCTACCAAATCATTAGTATTGTTGGTTAGTGTTAATGGAATATTTACTTTATCGCCTGTCAATACTTCTGTAGGAACCTTAGTTACCATCTCAAATGGTAGTTGTGTAAAGTATTTTTGATCTACACGACCAATCCCTCCTGTTGCATCAAAACCCTCTATAGATACTCTAAATTGTGTAATGTCATCAGAGTTGTAAAAACTCAAAGTAGCACGACCATTATTGTCTGTTTCTACATTTGGATTCCAATAAATAGTACTACGGAAATCTGTACGAACTTCAGGCACTTTACTGTTTTCGTAGCTAGGTGCTGCAAACTCACGAGCACGATAATAACGAGTTGCTTGGATAGTTGGGACATTCTTTTTTATCGGTATTCTTCTATCAAAGATCTCATCATCAAACGCATCTACACCTTGAGCATTGGCTTCTATGATTTCTTCTGGATCTGCTGGTACTGGTTCCGCTTCTGCAACTGGGTCGGCATCTACCATAATTGGCTCATCATGCTCCTCAATTTTGTCAGCTACATCTTTTTTGCCATCAGCAGCTTTTTTCTCTGCTTTTTCTTTCTTTTTATTTTGTTGAGCTTGTTTTTTACCTCTTTCTGCTTCTTTTCTGTGTTCTTGGGCTTTTTTCTGCGCTGCTTCTGCTTCTCTACGTTCTAACTCTGCTTTTTTTCTAAGTATCTCAACATTACCTTTGCCACCTTTCCTTTTGTTAGAAAAATTGCCAGCTCTTGGATTTCTTGCAATAGTAGTTTTTGTAGATACTACAGGTTTTGGTCTATTGATCGACAGTTTTACATTTGCTTGAGTTTGCCCTTTTTTGAGATCGATAGTTTTAGACTCAGTATCATAATGACTGAATTGTAATTGTGTATACTGTTCTGGAAAGTTTAAGCTATATTTTCCTTTATTATCTGTATAGGTATAAATATCAGTACCTGGTATAGTAACTAGTACATCTCTATATTGACTACCATTGGCATTGACTGTTCCAGCTACTTTTCTACTTTTGTAGAGCGTGAAGTTTAGATTCTGACTGTAGTCCAATAAGTTATGTTTGATGGTAAACATATTATTGGCTTCTACATTTAGACCAGTCGTTTGATGTAGTTCGACATCATTAAAAATAAAGAAACCATTGGCATCTGTTTTTACAAATTTATCTAAGCCATCTAGAGAGACTTTAGCATCTTTGATTGGGTCTCCATTTTGGTCAAATACTTCTCCTGATATTAAAGCTAATTCATTGTTGTGTTGGAAACTTGCAAATTTTTGATTTTTAACTTCCTTCCATGCAAATTTTCTCCAACCTTGTGTCATTAATAAATTATCTAAAGATTTTCGTCTGTTGATTTCTGGTTTTAGGCGTTTAGGGTCGGTGTCCTGATCAAAATAGAAATTAGGCTCTTCTATTTTTCCTTGTATATCAGACTCTAAAAGCATATAAGATAAAATATGCCCTTGTTTATCATCTGCAAAAGTTAATAGTTTATCATCAACTACTGCCAAGGAGAAGTTGCTAGGCATAGGAATACCTTTTTCGTCAGTTACTTGGATAGACATATCCACTTTTTCACGAGGTAGATATTTTTCTTTATCTGTAGAGACTGTTATTTTGAGTTGTTTATGCTTGTTGGTGAAAACTAGGCGCTCTGCTCTTGCTATTTGTTTGCTGTCAAACAAAGTCAGTTGAACGATTCCTATAGGGAAAGTCTTGGTAGGAATATGGATAGGCGTAATTCCAGCCTTGGCTTCAATTACTTTTGAATAATGTATCTTATTTCGGCTTTGTGCTACTAAATAGAGCTTTTCATTTTCAGTAGAAACTACATCTAACATAACATCTGCATCTGTTTGCTTGCGAACCTTTAGGCTATACCCTTTTTGCAAAGTTGAAGGCAATGTGTATGTTTTTTTGATGTTGGCAGGTTTTGTAATTTGAGCAAAGTATTTTTGGCCATTTTGAGGAGCTAAATCAAATTGTCCCATTCCTTGATGGTAACTTTTGAAGGTAGCTACTATTTTATCATTTACATCCATAATATTACCTTCTACATCAGCAGGTTTTCCAAACTCATCAAGAGCTTTGAACCCTACGCCACAAATCATCCCTTCGATCAGCTCACCACCCTCTGGGTAGAATACTAAATCTATATTGCCCAAAGCGATTGGAATACTTCTAGATATAGATTCAGTTTGGCCTTTGTAGCTAAACAAAACGTTGAGTAAACCATCATTGCTACTCAAACTATTAGGAAGTTGGAATTCTATTTTTGTACGTCCTTCTGCTCCAGTTTTGCTATTACCTCTTTTGAGTTCTTGTCCATCTAAGCTAACTACAAAATCAAAAGTGTGATGAGCCAAAGGCTTATTCTCTAATGTATTTAGATCTAATGTGGCACTTACCTTGTCTGTCGAACTATAGGATTTGCGATCAAAATTAAGTTGCATGTTCAGATTAGGCAATACTACTTTTTGGACTTGTAGATCTTGTTCAAAAGCTGAGTTATTGTTTTGCTGCCATTTTGTATATGCTCTTACTTTGTATAAGCCACCATTAGCATTTTCGTCTAATTTAAACTCTCCATTAGCTTTTCCTTGAGTAGCTATTAATGTTAGTTTTTGTACAGCACTACCTCTTGGGTCTAGCAATTCGATATATACAATTCCACTGCGTTTGCTTTCTTGGAATGTTTGAGCATCTCGCACATAGGCGCTAAACCAAATATCTTCTCCAGGTTTATAGAATTTTTTATCTAAGTGTAGATAGACTTTATCTGGTTGGTAATGATTTTGATAAGCTTCTAGTTGAGCTTTTAATGTCTTAAGAAAAGGATCATTGGAGTACAATTGGGGGCTATTGAAAAAGGCATTAACTAAGCCTATGCCCATTCCTACCAATAGGGTGAGTAGGAATATTCGTTTGAATTGTGTTGTCATTATTTAGCATCTTTTAGATATAGAACAAATGGTTTGAGGTCGTGTATAGTCTAGAAGATGCAGCAATTTTGGTTTTTGGTGGAATATAGGCAATAAAAAAACCACCTTGAGCTTAGCCCAAAGTGGTTTGATTCATAATGCATTGAAGCAATATATTATCTATAACTTCTTTTTGTCTTTTTCTTACGAGTCTTGATTTGGTTACCACCTTTGAAGCGGTTACCTTTTGGACTACCTACACGAGTCATAGCACAACGGAATCCAATGTGAGAAGTAGACTTATCTTCTTCTAAGAAGCGTCTAGCACCTGGAGATAACCAATATGCACGATCTTGCCAAGAACCACCTTTGAATACACGTGTTTTGTCAGAAACTAAACTGTGTTTTCCGTAGTCATAAACACTTTCAGATTGTTTGTCACCATCTAAGTGGTTTATTACATTAGATACCTGGAAGTTACGACGAGTTGCAATTTCTGTTGCGTCTAATTCTTTGTATTTCAAACGACCTAAACTATCTACACCAACAGGTTTACCATCTTGGTCACGCTCAATTTGACTGAAGATATTACCACGAAACGGGTTAAGATCTTGAGTTTCTACATCACGTAATGTTGAGCTAGTCAATGGACGATAAGCATCTTGTACCCATTCGTTTACGTTTCCAGCCATATTAAATAGACCATAATCGTTAGGAACATATGAACGTACAGGAGCTGTAATGTGAGCATTATCATTTAATGCACCAGCCATACCCATATAATCACCTCTACCACGCTTGAAGTTAGCTACAATCATACCTTGGTAAGGGCCATGCTGTGGGTAGCGAACTGTAGTTCCATCCCAAGGATAAAGACGACGATCTGTGATACGCTCATCTCTAGCATAAGCTTGGTTACCAATTAATGCTAATGCAGCAAATTCCCACTCTGCTTCAGACGGTAAGCGATAATCTGGTAATACGATACCATCTTCAAAGCGTACTTTTCTTTCTTCTCCAGAAGAAGGACTAACCATTGGCTTGTCACCAGGTTGAGCTTCATACAAACCATTAAGGTAAGCTTCTGTGTTAAAGTTGTTTTCTCCTTGTTGACCTTCTGGATCAGGCAAAATCTTACCTTGCTCTACTAAGATCATTTCATTCACACGGTCAGAACGCCATTTACAGTATTCTTGTGCTTGCAGCCAACTGATACCTACTACAGGGTAGTCTGTATATGCTGGGTGACGTAAGTAAGTTTGAACAAAAGGCTCATTGTACGAAAGCTCCTCCAACCATACTAATGTATCAGGTAAAGCTTTTAGATGTACTTGAGGCATAGCAGAATATACACGAGCTAACCAGTACAGGTACTCTAAGTAATCAACATTTGCTACTTCTGTTTCATCTATATAGAAGGAAGATACTGTTACACGACGAGGAATACCTCTGTAGTCCATCATTACATCTTCTTCTGTTTGTCCCATATTGAAAGTACCACCTTCAATAAAAGCGAGATTAGGACCAGTGGCTTGCCCTTTGTACTCAGGCATTTTTTCAAAACCACCCCACTCCTTATCATTATATTTCCATCCAGTGGTTTTAGAACGCTCTCCCTTCTTACTACACCCAGTAGAAAAGCTTACGAGCATCCCAACCAAACCCATTAAAAATATTTTTTTCATCATTACGAACCAATATTTTTTAGTTTCTAATTAAAAGGCTAACAAATTTAGTAAAAAAATCAGATTACCTAAATATTTCTAAGCAATCATTGTAACGCTGTTGGTATTTTTGGTTAGGATTCTCAAAGTTTAGGATTAGAGAGACTTCGTGCGCACCACCAGCCTTCGCTCCTAGTTTTGAGACAGTCCAATCATAACTATAGGCAAGTTTAAAGACACTCTTCTGAAACCCAACCATAAATATAACGGCATCAGCATTAGTAAAAGTATGTCGGAACCAGATTCCTCCAAAAAATAAATCATAATTTATTTGTGCTCCTACATTTAGCTGATAAAAATCACGCTGCTTAGAAAATAATACATTTGGAGATATAAACGCCGTCTTTCTTATTTTATTGCGTGGATTTAGTTTTATTTCACTGCCTATATGCAATAGATATCGAATTGGTAGCTCTCCTTTTTCTTGACCAATACGCATAAAACCCTCTGAAGGGGCATTTATGTGTTTAAGGGAGAATCCTCCATAAACATACGGAGTGGAAAGCAATACTCCAAAACCAAAATCCATATAATTTACATTATATCCAGGTTGTCCTTCTCTTGTTTGTGTTGCAATACCATTAACATCAACATTCCCATATTCCAAATCAATTTGATCCAAAAAGACTAACTTATTCCATCCTATGCGTTTATTTATAAAATTAGCCTCTAAACCACCTCGTATAAAGAATTTTTCGCTGAAACGAATATCATAAGCATAAAAGAGACCTACTCTATACGAATTATAAATACCACCACCTGCAACATCTGCATTAAATAATGCACCAAAACCACTATTCCAATTAGGAACATATTGACTATACGATGCTGAATAAGTAGAATAGGCATTAGGTATATTCGGCCACTGGTTTCGATAGTTTAATGTAATAAAAGGTGCTGCCACTACTCCTGCTAAGGCAGGGTTCAACTCTAAGGGAGCTGAATGGAACTGGCTATAAGTAGGGTCTTGTGCTTGTAGTCCCTGACAAAGTATGGCGAAAAAAAGTACTAAAAAAAACTTAGGCATTAGATTGATCTATTTTGAGGCCCGATAATAGGCTGTTATTTTGAATCTAACAAAAAAACAATTAGCCTTAACATTTAATAGTTGATAATCAGGCGAAAAAAAGTCCCATACATTATATTATAATGCATGGGATAGTTTCAACTATCTAGTACTTAACGTAATTGACCATCAAAAGATTGTGTTTATTTAATAACAAATTCTACTCGACGATTTAGTTTTCGTCCAGCTTCTGTCTTATTGTCTGCTATAGGATTAGAATTACCAAAGCCCTTGTAGTTTAATCGAGTCTTATCAATAGTTCCTTTGTGTATGAGATAGTTGTATATCGTTTGAGCACGTTGTTCAGAAAGTTTTTGGTTGCTAGAGGCATCTCCAATCAGATCTGTATGACCATGAATCTCTATAGAGGTTGTTTTATGTGTATTGAGAAATTGAACCAACTCATCTAGCTTTGTGAAGCTTTTGGGGGATAGAGCTGCTTTCCCAAATTCAAAAAGAACATTATCCAATTGTATTTGTTCCCCTTTTTTTACTTCTTTTTCATTCCAAACCAAGATTTCAGGTTTGGCTGTTGGATCTATCAATTGTATATCATCTACAAGATAATAAGCATAGTCATAAACTCCATAACCCTCCAAATCATAAACTTTTTTAAGTTTAGTGTTTTTGTTTTTCTTGAAGTTGCCAATGATGAGGTGTGTATAATTTTTATCTGCAACAAAATCAATACTAATCTTAACCCATTGTGCTTCTTTTTCGTTTATTAAGGTATCAATATTAAAATTAGGCTTAGCAGGGAGTTGTTTGTAATACTTATTGGCAAATTCCCAAGATTCTGTATCTAGTAATATCCCCAAATTATTGCTGACATATCGAGCAGTGTGACTTCTCCTGACCCAAAACTGAAGCTTGTAAGTTTTGTCTATAAGCAATGAGGTTTTGAGTTTGACTTGGATGTATTCTCTATATTCCTCATCAAATTTATTAGGGTAATAAGTGATGATGCCTGCAGCGTTGCTACCAATATGGGCACTATCACAATTTTGGCTAGGATGGTATCTTTTGGCATGTTTATACATTTTCTTAGTAAGAATTCTTAGATCAGGACTACTTTTGGTTGGGGATGACCAATGAGGAAGATTATCCAAGAACTCTTGATGCCCACCCCAGTAGGAGCCTCGGATTGGATCTATTTTTAAATTTTCAACTTCTTCAAAAGAAGGATTCGGAACGAGATTGACCTGAGCGGATATATTGATAGAAGTGAAAAAAAAAAGACCCAAAATTATCATATTGAGGAACTTCATAACTTGTTATTTTTTTAAAGTAAGTACTGATTCAAAATAAATAATAAGTTATATTTGCTTTCCAAAAGCAAAATAAATGGGAAGGAAAGTAAAAAAAATAGACTTAACGGAGTTAGAGCACTCTGAATTAACAAAAGGTTACAAAAGCTC
>JAAEPD010000655.1 GCA_024222455.1 Aureispira sp. | reverse complement strand
TTCTGAATACTCTACTTTTTCAACTTTCAAATTAGGTATATTCAGAATCCCTGTGTAAATTTCTAAGTCTAATGCCATTTTTATTTTTAGACCAACTTAACTTTTTTTCCCTTTTTGGCAAAAACTGTCAGAGAACCAATAGTTTTATGCTTTTAGCGTCTCGCCTCTCTTGTAAATGTAAGAACTATTATCCATAAATAAAATTGAATTAATTTATATACTAATAGCCTAACACTATCGATATTCAAATCATATATAAACACAAATGCCACTCCTTAAAATAAAGAGTGGCACCCATTTCCTATTTATCTATATAATAGATGCTACTAATAAATCACTTTACCCAAGCTAGTAATAATAGCTGCTAAACGAACAGCATCAAAAATGCGTTTTTCTTTAGAATCTAATTTTAATAATGAAGATTCATGCGAACGAACACAAGCCTCACAACCATTAACAGCTGAGATAGCAGTACTCATCAATTCAAAAAACTCCTTGCCCAATACAGGATTCATCATAATATTCATGCGTAATCCAGCAGGCATGCGATCATACGTTTCCTTCCCCATAAAGTGTCTGAATCTATACAATACATTGTTTGCACTCAATAGAGAGGTACAAGCTAAAGCCTCTGCTACTTCTGCCTTAGAAGCACCTTCGGCTTCTGCTTTTTTCTGGAAAGCAGCTTCCAACACCTTATTATGATTATTGTTAGCTATAGCTAAAGCAATTAGCGCCTGCTCTTTAGCATTCAATTCTTTAGATCTACGAATACCACTCAAACTCATACGCAAATCTTTTACGTAGCGAGATTCACCTTCTATAAGAGCATCTAAGGTTGGAGTGCTCAAATCTTCTAATCCTAGATCTTTTAATAGATCATTTTTTGTTTCTATAGACATTTTCTATCTTTTTTTTAATTCCATAAAGCCCTAAGAGGATCTCTAAAAAAGCCTTTTAAAGCTAGCTTTAAAAGGCTTTTATTTTTAAATAAACACTAATTTTATACAGTTAGTGTTTCCTCTCCTTTTTTCCAGTTACAAGGACAAAGTTCATCTGTTTGTAAAGCATCCAATACACGGATAACTTCTTCTACATTGCGACCCACGTTCAAATCATATACACTTACCCAACGGATAACATTGTCAGGATCGATGATAAAAGTAGCACGATAAGCAATTTTCTCACCTTCTTCCAAAATTCCTAGCTCTTCAGCCAAAGACTTAGAAGTATCTGCCAACATAGGAAATTTTAATCCACGTAGATCATCATGATCTCTTCTCCATGCAGCATGTACAAATTCAGAATCAGTAGAAGCACCAATCAAAGTAGTGTCTCTATCACGAAATTCTTCATAAGCTTCATTAAACTCTGCAATTTCAGTAGGACAAACAAATGTAAAATCTTTTGGCCACCAGAACATTACAGTCCAACGCCCATCTTTGTTTTCGAAGTTGTTGGTCATTTTTTCAAATTCCTTTCCTTTCTCTAAAGAAACTACTCCTGTCTTCTCAAATTGAGGAAATTCTGTTCCGATACCGATTAATCGAGCCATCTTGATTGTTTTTTTAATGTTTATACAATTAATTTTGATAAATTAGCTTATTAATTGAACCTATAGGATTTAAAACAGTTTAAAGAATAACTATTTTATCCCAAAGTTCGCCACAAAAGTAATAAGCATTTACCATAATTCAAATTGAATTGTTCTATATTATAATAGATTAAAGCAATAAAATCTTTAAACCACATAAAGATGCCAACACTAACACAATTAGAGTACATTGTAGCAGTAGATACCTACCGTCACTTTGGCTCAGCCGCACAAAAATGCTTTGTAACTCAGCCTACACTCAGCATGCAAATAAAAAAAGCGGAAGAAGAATTAGGTACGATACTGTTTGATAGAAGCAAACAGCCTGTTATTCCTACTGATGTAGGAGTAGAAGTCGTAAAACAAGCAAGAGTTGTTCTCCGTGAAAAGGAGCGCTTACACCAAGTCTTAGCTGATTTTCAGAACAATGTATCTGGACAGCTTCGAATAGGTATTATACCTACCTTAGCACCTTATTTATTGCCTTTGTTTGTAGGCGATTTTGTGCGCAGTCATCCTAAAATAGTCTTACAGGTCAAAGAGCTTACAACCGAACAGATTACTATTGCACTACAAAATGATCTATTGGATGTAGGTATCTTGGTTACCCCTTTGTATGAAGAACAAATCAATGAGCAACCTTTGTTTTATGAGGAAATCAAACTTTATGTTCATCCTCAGCACAGTTTCTACGAAAAATCTAATATTAGTTTAGATGAATTGGTTGGACAAGATTTGTGGCTATTAAGCCAAGGCCATTGTTTCCGCAACCAGATGATCAATTTGTGTGCAATCAATAGAAATGAAAAAAGTGCCTTATTGCCTTTTGAATATGAAGGAGGGTCATTAGAAGCGCTAAAGCGTTTGGTAGACAGAGAAGGAGGATTTACTTTAGTCCCAGAACTAGCTACTCATAATCTTAATGGAAGTGTTCGTTCAGTGGCTTCTCCATCACCTCTTAGAGAAATCAGTTTAGTTTCGGTACGCAACTTTGCAAAGACTAAGGCGCTTACACTTCTTAGTGAGCAAATTTTGCAGGCTGTACCTAAACATATGCACACCAAGAATCGTGGACAGATTGTAGAATGGAAATAGATAGATCCTAGTCTAAAAAAATAGACTAGATTAGCCTTAATATCAAAACAAATTAACACTCATAAAAAAAGAGATTTAGCAATGCTAAATCTCTTTTTTGTATTTATAGTAAACACTAAACCGTTTTTATGTTCTATTTATTTACCACTAGTCATTTTCTCAGCTAGTTTCAATGCTTCATAAGCACTAACTACACCACTTGTATTACACAATTCCTTAAATTCAACTTGTTTGCCTCCTCCAGGAATATTTACATATTTATCATTTTTGATTACTGATTTTACAATAATCTCACGGATTTGAGTTGCTTTCAACTCTGGGTAGTAAGACCATACTAAAGCAGCTACACCAGCAGTAACAGGAGAAGCCATACTTGTTCCACTGTAAGAATCATACTCACTACCAGGAGTTGTAGAATAGATATCCACACCAGGAGCAAATACATCTACATTTTCTGCACCATAGTTAGAGAATGTAGCAGGAGCATCAACACCCGGTTTCCAAGAAAGAGCACCTACTTCCAACCAGTTAGCAGCAGTTTTTTTCTTTTTAGTACCAAAGTACTTAGAAGGATAATTAGCTGTTTCATCTGTATTCTCTGCACTATTTCCAGCAGCATGTACTAATAATACATTCTTTTTCAATGCATATTTGATTGCTTTATCAACAGCTTTTTTGTTGTAAGGGTAGCCTTTACCAAAGCTCATGTTGATTACATTAGCACCGTTATCTACAGCATAGATGATTGCATTAGCTACATCTTTGTCACGCTCGTCACCATTAGGAACGGCACGTACGCCCATGATACTAACATTGTTAGCAACTCCTTTCATACCTAGATCATTGGTACGTGTAGCAGCAATAATACCTGCAACGTGTGTACCGTGTCCAGCATCAGGACCAGTGATATCGTTGTTACCATAATTACGATCTTTTACATTTTCGTAATCATCTCCAACAATAGTTCTAGGATTGAAATCTTCGTTATAGCCATACTCCAAACTGTTGTTAAGGTATTCATACCAACTTTTCAACTCCTTACGCAATCCTTTTGAATCATTGTCAGCCAAAGCAGACTTAACGATAGTTTTAGACATTTCCATCTTAGCATCGCCTTCTTTTACTTCCATTTTCTCAACGTCTTCCAAAGTAAACTCTTCCTTGCCTAATGCTTCTGAAATTTTATCCATAGCACCACTTACCATTTTGTAAGTAGTCATTTGACCTTGCAAGCCGCCTACTTTTTCATCATAGACTTTTTTCACTTCTTTGTATAACGCTTCTTCTTTCTTGTTGCGTTTCTTAGATTTCAACTTAGAGTAAACACGTGTTAACTCATAGCTATCATGATTAACGTTTTTACCGTCTTTTCCACCGATAAAATTCCAACCATAAATATCATCGATATACCCATTTCCATCATCATCTTTACCGTTACCGATTACCTCACCTTTGTTCACCCACATTACATCCTTAAGATCTTCATGCTCCTCATCTACTCCTGAGTCAATAACAGCTACTACTATCTTCTTCTTAGGTTTTTTGTCCTTTAGCAACTCTTTATAAGCCTTTTCAGTACTTACACCTTGCACGTTATCTGTTGCGTTATCTAGGTTGAACCAGTTTTCGGGTGCTTTATCTTGTGCTCCAACTATAAAAGCTTGAGCTCCAAAACAGCCTGCCAAAAAGATATTCTTTAATTTCATTTGTCTATATTATTTATAATAAAAAATTAGGATATACTCTTTTGTGGGGGTTAATACCAATACTAATGCCTAAGTTCATTTTACTAAACCCCTTTAACAAGGACTTAATAGTTGATAATTTATAGTTAACAGTTTATCGCCAACTATAAATTATCAGTAAGAAGGATACTACCAACGAATCAATGCACTAGCCCAAGTAAATCCGCTACCAAAAGCAGCTAGACATACTAAATCTCCATCTTTCACCTTTCCTGCATCATAAGCTTCGCATAATGCGATCGGAATAGAAGCTGCAGTAGTATTACCATATTTTTGAATATTGTTAAATACTTTGTCATCTGGCAAGCCCATTATGCTTTGCACAAACTGACTGATACGTAAGTTTGCTTGATGAGGAATCAACATGTCGATATCCTCTACACTATGTCCTGTAGCAGACAATGCTTCATTGATTACTTCAGGGAAACGACGTACTGCATTTTTGAATACAAAAGGTCCTTCCATGTTAGGATAACGGTCACCTGCATCCATTATTTTTTGAGTCATCATCAACTCTCCATATACATCCTCATCATAATACTCTGTGTTGCCAGTATGTGCACCACCATGAGAACCAGGATTGATAAATGCTAGTTTTTCGGCATAACGACCATCAGAATGCAAGTGAGTAGTCAATACTCCTTTTCCATCTTCTTCTGTTGGCTGTAGTACTACAGCACCTGCACCATCACCAAAAATAACGGTTACGTTACGTCCTCTTGTGCTAAAATCTAAACCACTAGAGTGTGCTTCACCACCTATCAATAGGATATTTTTGTACATACCTGTTTTGATAAACTGATCAGCTACAGATAAGCCATATATAAAACCAGAACATTGATTACGAATATCCAAAGCTCCTACTTTATCTAAACCTAATTCACGTTGAACCAAGACTCCACAACCTGGGAAGAAATAATCAGGACTTAATGTTGCAAAAATAACAAAATCAATATCCTCAGCAGTTACACCTGCTTTCTCCATTGCTTTTTTAGAAGCTTCTACACCCATTGTAGCAGCCGTTTCTTTCATACGAGTTACATAGCGACGTTCTTTAATCCCAGTACGCTCCTGAATCCACTCATCATTAGTGTCCATCACTTTTGCTAAATCATCATTAGTTACTACATTTTCAGGAACATAGTAGCCCATTCCTGCAATTTTGGTTCTTACTTGTTTCATATCAATTTTTCTTTTTGATTAGATCATTACTTTGCTACGCTTTTGTATATATGTCTCAGACCATATATTCTCAGCAATAGCAAAAGGTTATTTTATAGATGGTATGCTAGCATACCATTCGGATTTCATAGTGGGACGAAATTAACTATTTTTTTCTAATTAGTTAACATAATTTCTACCGAGTATACTCCTATATAGACAAAAGCACCTATACATAGTATAGATGCTTTTGTTATTTTGCAGCTTATATTTTGAGTTTAGAATCCAAAAATGGTCTCTAAGATTACTTCTTTAAAAGCTTTCTAATGTAATGGTTGAGGTGTATCAATTTAGCGGGACACTTTTAAAAAAGAATTTTATTAGAAAGCTATAAGTCAACCATTAGTTTGATTTACTTAACTCATTCCTTGTTTT
>JAAEPD010000654.1 GCA_024222455.1 Aureispira sp. | reverse complement strand
TATTTAGCCCTTCGTTAGACAACCTACCTTAATAGCTAAGGCTATTAGGCAGAACATCTACCTTGTCTAATCAAAAAATTACGGCTTTATCTCTATACAAAATTTACTTACATAACCTTTAATAACATCTTTAAAAGAATTTCAAAAAATAATTCTATTTTTAATAATAATAGTTCGTGTATTTTTAGTCTTATCAATTAATTAGAAAAACTTCACGAACTATAGTAACAACTAACAATCAGCTTTTCATCCTAAACTAGAATGTAAAATAGAAAAAATCTTAGCACTATCAGAATTAAACATAGCTTAGAACATTTTCTCCCATAAAAAACAAGGTCTTCATGAAAAAAACGAATGCTATACGTCTGCTGCAGCAACAAAAAATAGAGTTTGACACCATAGAATATACCTATGCTGAAGGAGACTTAAGTATTGAGCAGATCGCTATAGACAATCAACTCAACATCACTAAAATATACAAAACATTAGTAGTCAAAGGCAACAATACAGGCGTAGTTGTAGCTGTAGTGGCAGGCAATGAAAGTTTATCGTTAAAGAAACTTTCTAAGCTTAGTGGTAATAAAAAGATGGCGATGGTTCCTGTCAAAGAACTACAGCAGCTCACTGGCTATATTAGAGGTGGATGCTCTCCCGTGGGCATGAAAAAAGCATTTGCTGTCTACATCTCTGATCAAGCTCAAAAACTGGATTGGGTCTATGTCAATGCAGGTCTGCGAGGTTTACTCTTTGGCTGTACACCACAAGACTTACTCAAAGTTAGTAATGGACAATGGGCAGATATTTGAGGTGTATCAATTTAGCGGGACACTTTTAAAAAAGAATTTTATTAGAAAGCTTTAAGTCAACCATTAGTTTGATTT
>JAAEPD010000653.1 GCA_024222455.1 Aureispira sp. | reverse complement strand
GCCAGGAATATAATACTCCTGCTTTAATCCCTAGTGACTTTGCTACAGCTGCAACTGTTCGACCTCCTGATACTAATTCAAGCGCTTGCTTTTTAAACCCTTCATCGTATTGCCGATTCACTCTTTTTTGCTTTTCTTTTTTCATATCAACACAAATTTACATTATTTTTGTGTCCCGGTTTATTCAACCATCTCATTTCAGGTTTGTGGAGATGAATTTATTCTTTTTTATAAAAAGAAAAACGGAAAAAATATCCATAAGTTACTACAAACGTCTTCCATAATTTTCATTTTCAAGTTATTTAGAGATGGTGTTTCAAAGGCTATTTGGAGCACCATTTTTAAACAACTCCTTTTACTCCTCCGCCAATATCTCAAACTTACGACTCATAGACTCCCCAGATTCATCCACTAAGGTCAGCAAATGCTCACCAACAGGAGGATTCAGCTCTAAATGGTGAAATTGACTAGTCTCTCCAACATATTCATTATCAACATGCCAATAGATAATACTATTAGGGTCTCGATGTTTGGCTTCAAACACTGTTCGGCTCTTGGTTTCATCTAAATTAGTAGGCACATAAATTTTCATATTGGGCTGAGGATAAATCAAGGCCATTGCCCTTTTACTAGATTTGAGTGTTTCGGCACAATCTGGACGATAAGGAGGCAAGGTTTTGTAACTTGGATGCTTCTTTTTGTAAAACCATTCTTGTGTTGGTGGCAATACAAAATAATTGCGATGCACCATATCCATAGGAGACACACAGTCGCTATGCACTCGTTGTTCCCCCTTTTTATCTAAATGTATGCGTTTGTGATAAGGGCAAACCTTTGTGCGTTGCCCTTTTGTAGGCACCCAAATAGTATCTATATGAGTACAGTATTCAGAAGCTTTGAAACCACTATGCTTGCAGGTAGAAACTTGCGCCATTTCATCAAAAGGGGCTTCAAACCACTCTTGATTGTTGTCTAAACTATTAAAAATATCGAACAACACAGGTGCCGCTGCTTGCACACCTACCAAACCTGGGCGACCTTCTCCATCAGCATTACCCGCCCATACTGCCACTACATATTGAGGAGTACAACCTACCGCCCAAGCATCTCGAAATCCAAAACTTGTACCTGTTTTCCAAGCAACTTTCTGAGCAGAGGGAAAGGTTTTCCAAAATATCTCTTCACCTGGTCGAATCACCTCCAACATTGCCTTATAAGTATGCCAAATAGACGAAGCATTTAAGAGTGTTTGCTCTGTCAGCAGGTTGTGCTCATCTGCTTTTAGTTTACCTTTTGACTTTGATTGTAAGTAGTTCAGAGGTCGAAAAACATTAGGTTCATATTTACCATTGTACTCATAAAAGTGCTTTAAATTTCGGCTCATGCCTGCATACATTGCACCCAAATCCCACAACTTTGTTTCTGCACCACCTAAGATTAGAGTCAAACCATAATGATTCGCTGCATGATGCAAGGAAGTCATTCCAACCTTTTTGAGTTTGTGCAAAAAGCGTGTAATATCATACTGCTTGAGCATATAAACAGATGGAATATTCAAAGACTTGGTAATCACCTTACTGGCTGGCACTGCTCCCGAAAAACTCTCATCAAAATTGGTTGGATTATATCCTCCAAATTGCGAAGGGATATCTGGGAAAATAGTATTGGGCAAAATCTCTCCATCATGCAACATAGAAGCATACAAAAAGGGTTTTAGAATACTTCCACTGCTTCGCTGTGCTCGGATCACATCTACAGCAGGGCTATGCTCATCTTTGGCACCAATCACATTTCCAGCATAAGCAACTACATCACCTGTTTCTACATTGACTACCAATGCAGCCAAATTATGGATTTCATTAGTTCTGAGCAGTTGATAATGTCTATCTAATATATCATTCACATTTTGTTGTGTATGCACATCTAAGGTAGATCGAATGATTCCATCTTGTTTTTTAGCTAAAACTAACTCTTTGTGTGCTTGCTCTAACAAGTGAGGTGCATATCTTGGCAAGGGCTTAGGTTTGTTGGGCAACTCCTCTAGTTTAGCCAACTCACAGGTAATAGAATCCATCTCACCTGCATCTCTCAACTTATGAAGCAAGCGATTGCGTTTTTTCTTTAATTTTTCTCTATTCTTGCTCAAGTGAATCAGGCTTGGACTGTTGGGTAAAACTGCGAGCATAGCCGATTCTGCCCAAGACAATTTTTGGGCACTGCGTCCAAAATACTTCCAAGCAGCAGCATCCAAACCTACAACATTACCACCAAAAGGTGCATTAGAAGTATACATTGCCAAAATTTCATCTTTAGAATAACTCCATTCTATACGTGTAGCCAATATAATCTCCTTTACTTTTTCCCACACTGTACGACTCGGGTTATCCTTCGACAAGCGAATGGTCTGCATAGTCAATGTACTGGCCCCACTAGTCCTTCTACCCTTAGTTACATTATTCCAAACTGCTCTAGATAGAGCTAAAGGATCAACTCCCCAATGCGAATAAAATCGTTTATCCTCAAAAGTCAATATCGCTTTTTTGAATTTTTCGGGTACAGAATCATTATGCGGAAATCTCCATTGTCCATCCTTTGCTATTTTAGCGCCCATCAACTCTCCATTTCTATCAAATAGAACGGTAGAGGTTGGTTTATGAAACAACTGACTAGGCATACACCAATAGTATGCAAACAACAGAATACCTAATATTCCTAGTATTTTGTATCTATGTTTTTTTATGAAAGATCGGGTTCTCTTTAGCATATATTTATAACTCTAAGTGGTCAACAATAATCAACTACAACAAATGTAATTCAATTCTTTACCCAAAGTCAATTTAGGAAGCTCCACTTTAGTATTTGGTAGCTATTTCGATTAGTTGGTTTTGCCATTCATTAGCTACACATGTCCATTCGTTAACCCAAACGGCCCATTCATCAATTAGGTATTGAAAGTAAATTATATTCCACCTACTTTTGTTGAACAATTCAAATAACATCAAATAAACAATTATCATGAAAAATATTAAATTAATTGGAATATTGGCAACTACTCTAATTTTGTCTATGTCTTTAACAACATTTGCTCAGGGAAGAAAACTAAAGCAAAAACACATCGATGAGTATGGCACTAAAGTATTTAACTATGAAATGAATAAAGTTTTTCCAATTATTTTAGAAGTTTTAAAGAATAATAATTTTGAAATTGAGTTAGAGCGCAAAGAAAAAGGATTGATTAAAACTAGGAGGAAAGTTATTAGTACAACAGGCATAGGAACATCTAGTAATACAGCTCAATTTACCTCAAATTATAGACAGTATATAGTAACCATAGATGAAAGTAATCAAAATGAAACCAAAGTAATCTTAAAACCAAGAATTTTCATTGGAGAGGCAGATCTTACGGATAGAGCCGTATGGGTTATTAATGGTCCTGCCGGAGAAATTAAAATTTGGGAGAGGTTATTTAATGAAATAGATGAACGACTCTAAAGTAAAGGATTAGTATTTTAAGCTTTTCTCTTACCTATATTGCATTTTAGGCCAGCTCTACTAGAACTATATTAATACTGTAGAAAGAGGTGAATCACGTCAAATGCAACCATCAAAATTCATTTATATTATTGAAACTAAATAATAGAATCAAAATGCTCCTTTTCAAGCAATTAATTATAGTTACGCTAGCCCTTTTCACAATTACAGATGTAAACGCCCAAGAATGCAAGTATACTGTTGAAGAAAAAGATAAGTTCACCAACAAAATAACCAAAGAACTAGAGCCTGTATTGTTAACAAAAAAAGTCAAAATGACTCCAGGTGCCATTACCAACGTAAAAATGACCCTAAAACTTGAGAATGGCAAAAAGCTTTTCATCTTCTCTTTTGTTAGATCTTCTAGTAATGGCCCTGTTTTAGTAAAAGGAAACCAACTTATACTACTCTTAAAAAATGGTGAACAAATAACACTCACTATGACTCAAATGACCTCTGATATGAACAAATATGTCATGTCCTCTCCCTTTGAGATTAGTGATAAACAACTAGCTTTGCTAGAACAACATGATATTTCTGACATTAGAGTGCTTCCTACATTCAATCCTGTAGATATATTAGTAGATGCAAAAAAGGGAACTGCAAAGTATTTTCACTGTATTAAATAATATAAGCTAAGTACAGATCTGCTCTCAAAAAATAAGAATAAAATACAGCCACTTGAATCGAAAACATTTGTGATCTAAATTCGAGCAACTCCAATAAATATGTTAATTTTGTCCTATAATCATTTTTAAGGATTCTCATTAACATATTTATTGGATATTATGTCTACTACTACACTTAATTCTTTAGAGACTTATTTTCAGAAGTTTCGCAAAAATGTTATTGGCATTGACCAAACTTTTCAAAGCAACTTTGGAGAACAAAAAATCGTTTATGCCGATTGGACTGCAAGTGGCCGACTCTACCAGCCTATAGAGGATAGAATGAGCAAAGACATTGCTCCATATGTAGGCAACACACATACTGAAACTAGTGTTACAGGAGCTTCCATGACAGTCGCTTATCACAAGGCTTTGAAGATAATCAAGAAACATGTAGGTGCCTACGAAAGTGATATAATCATCTCTTCCAATTCGGGTATGACTGGTGTAGTAAACAAGTTTCAGCGTATTTTGGGTCTCAAAATACATGAGCGTTTTGCCAATACTGTTCAACTATCAGAAACGGAACGTCCAATTGTATTTGTAACACACATGGAGCATCATTCCAACCAAACTTCTTGGTTAGAAACAATTGCGGATGTTGAGATCATTAAATCTTGTCCTGAAGGGCTTGTAGATATTAAACACCTAAAAGCACTGTTAGAACAGTACAAAGACCGTACAACTAAAATAGCAGCAATCACTTCTTGTTCTAATGTTACAGGTATCAAAACGCCTTATCATGAGATTGCAGAAATTATGCACAGAAATGAGGGCTTATGCTTTGTAGATTTTGCTTGTTCTGCACCTTATATAGATATTGAGATGCGCCCAGAAAATCCTTTACAGCATTTGGATGCACTCTACTTTTCTCCACACAAGTTTTTGGGTGGTCCTGGCACTACAGGCATCTTGATTTTTGATCCTAAGTTATATAAAAACAAAATTCCTGACACTCCAGGTGGTGGCACAGTAGCATGGACAAACCCTTGGGGAGAACATCGTTATATAGAAGATATAGAAGCTCGTGAAGATGGTGGCACACCTGCTTTTTTGCAAACTATGCGTGTAGCACTTTGTGTCAAACTAAAGGAAGAAATGACCGTTTCTAAGATTCTAAAACGTGAAGAAGAATTGATTGATATTGTTTGGGATGAGCTTTCTGCTTTACCTAATCTACACATATTGGCTCCTAATGTCAAAGAGCGTTTAGGGGTTATTTCCTTTTATATAGATAACTTACATTACAATCTAGCAGTTCGATTACTAAATGATCGCTATGGGATTCAGGTGCGTGGAGGATGCTCTTGTGCAGGGACTTATGGTCACTTCTTACTCAATGTAGATCAAGAATTTTCTAAGAATATAACTTGTCAAATAGACACTGGTGATCTTTCTGCTAAACCAGGTTGGGTGCGTATGTCTATACATCCTGTCATGACAGATGAAGAAGCTCGATATTTAGTAACAGCAATCAAGGCTCTAAGTGCTAACCATCAAGAATGGGCAAAAGATTATCACTACGACAACAATAGCAATGAGTTTGTTTGTGATAAAGGTATTTGTTTAGAAAAAAATCTAGTTAACGATTGGTTTGAGCGCAGTTTAGCTTAAAACACATACTAAGTACTCCATAAGAATGACCATATTTACTATATATAGTGATTATGGTCATTCTTTTTTGATGGTGATCCCTCTACTTTTGTCTTGAGAAATTAGGAACTATTAGAGAATAACATTTACCACAAATATTATGGACAAGCAATTAATTAGAAAGTATAATGTCCCTGGACCACGATATACTAGCTACCCTACTGTTCCCTTTTGGGCAACCACTCCAACCCAAGAAGAATGGAGCAATCTTGTAAAAGAAACTTTCCATGCAACCAACACAGAAGAAGGTATTAGTGTTTATATACACTTACCTTATTGTAGTAGCTTATGCACTTACTGTGGATGCAACAAACGAATAACAGTCAATCATGCAGTAGAACTGCCTTATATACACAGTATTCTAAAAGAATGGCAACTTTACCTCAATCTTTTTGAGGTAGCACCACGCATTCGAGAAATCCACTTAGGAGGAGGTACACCAACCTTTTTTAGTCCTGAAAATTTAAAGTTTTTAATCACTGAATTACTAAGAGGTTGCGAACTTTGTGATGATGCACAATTGGGACTAGAAGGACATCCTAAAAATACAACTGCGCAACACTTAGAGGTGCTTTATGAATTAGGTTTCCGCCGATTAAGTTTAGGTATTCAAGACTTTGATGAGGCTGTCCAAAAGGTAATCAATCGTGTACAGCCTTATGAGATGGTAGAAATGGCAACTGAAACGGCTAGAGCCTTAGGTTATACTTCCGTCAATTTTGATTTGATATATGGCCTACCATTACAAACTATAGACACAGTTCGCAAAACGATTGAATTGGTTAATCAATTAAAACCAGATCGTATTGCTTTTTATAGTTATGCGCATGTTCCATGGCAAACACCAGGACAACGCAGCTACTCAGAAAAAGACCTTCCAAACAATGAAGAAAAGCGTGCTTTATATGAGCTAGGAAAAGAGATGTTTGAAGAGTTGGGTTATGTCGAAATTGGTATGGACCATTTTGCAGTGCCTTCAGATTCTTTGACTATTGCTTTCAATAATCGTTCCTTGCATCGAAACTTTATGGGTTACACACCTGTCCACGATCACTTAATGATCGGACTTGGAGCATCTTCTATCAGCGATTCTTGGACTGGCTTTGCTCAAAATATAAAAAAGGTGGAAGATTACCAAAAAGCTGTAGATAGTGGAGAATTTCCATTTTACAGAGGGCATGTATTGAGTGAACAAGACCTAGTACTACGTCGACATATATTGGAAATAATGTGTCACTTCGAAACTTCTTGGGAAGAGGAAGAAATGCAAAACGAGGTGATATTTGAAGGGCTTACCAAGTTAACAGAGTTGATTGAAGATGGTTTGGTTGAAGTCAGTGAAACAAAGCTTAGAGTTACAGACAAGGGAAAACCCTTTGTTCGAAACATTTGCATGTGCTTTGATGAATACTTATTCAAAAAGAAATCAGACACTCCTATTTTCAGTCAGACCATATAATAGAGCAGCTTTAAGATGATTACTAAAGAAGAACTTAGTAGTACAACTAGTACACAATGTTATCATTGCGGAGACCAATGTGACAAACATCCCATTCTATATCAAGAAAAAAGCTTTTGCTGCGAAGGTTGCAAAACTGTCTATGATATTCTAAAAGAAAACAATCTCAGCAAATACTATAGCATAGAGAATAGCCCTGGTGCCAAAATGAATAAAGGTAACCATAAGGAAAAATATACTTTTCTAGATGCAGATACTGTCAAAGAACAACTTTTAGACTTTTATGAAAATGGTATTGGGAGAATAACCTTTAGCATACCCGAAATACATTGTAGTTCGTGTATTTGGTTATTAGAAAACTTGCCAAAACTACATGAAGGGGTAAAGCAGTCAATGGTTAATTTTCTAAAAAAAGAGGCAAGTATTACCTTTGATGAGTCCATTATTAACCTTAGGCAGTTAGTAGAATTGCTAACCGCTATTGGCTATGAACCTAACATCAATTTAGCCTCCAAAAAAGAAAATAAGCAACAACAGCAAAACCGAAGTTTATATTACAAAATTGGTGTTGCAGGCTTTTGTTTTGGAAATATCATGCTCTTTAGTTTTCCTGATTATTTAGCCTTTGAGGACAGCACACTTGTTGGATATGCACACTTCTTTACCTATCTAAGTTTTGTGCTTGCCTTACCAGTCTTATTTTATTCAGGTTGGGGCTATTTTGTATCTGCTTACAAAAGTTTAAGCACTAAAGTTATCAATATAGATGTTCCTATTTCTTTAGGAATAGCTACCCTATTTTTGCGCAGTAGTTATGAGATTTTTAGTCACACAGGCACAGGATATTTAGATTCCTTAGCTGGACTTGTCTTTTTCTTATTAATAGGCAAATGGTTCCAAAACAAGACCTACCAAAGTCTATCTTTTGATCGTGATTATAAATCCTACTTCCCCATTGCAGTAAGCAAAATAACAGATACTAAAGAAGACAGTATCTTGGTAGAAGATATAAAAATTGGTGACCATATAAAGGTCCGCAACCAAGAAATTATTCCAGTAGATGCTACCCTACTCAGTCCTTCTGCCAATATTGACTACAGTTTTGTATCTGGAGAATCAGAACCTGTTGTAAAACAATTAGGAGATAAAATTTATGCAGGAGGTCGGCAAATAGGTAGCACTATTCAGTTAGAAGTTACTAAAAAGGTTAAGCATAGTTATTTCACACAACTGTGGAATCAACAAGCCTTTGAGAAAGAAAATGATTCTAAAATTGGCTCTATTGTTAATACCGTTAGCAAGTATTTCACACTTGCAATCTTAGCCATTGCCTTCATTACTTTTGGTTATTGGGCTTGGGCAGAACCTAGCAATGTATGGTTAGCATTCACAGCTGTACTTATTATTGCGTGTCCTTGTGCATTAGCACTTTCTATGCCTTTTGCTTTTGGCAATACACTAAGAATATTAGGTACAAAAGGGTTTTACATCAAGAATACAGATGCTATAGAACACTTAACACAGGTTGACACTATAGTTTTTGACAAAACAGGTACGCTAACCCATCATGAAGCCGCTCATATCAGTTTCATAGGCGATGAGTTGGATGAGATCACACAGGCTCATATTAGTGCTCTAACTCAACATTCTACTCATCCCTTAAGTATTATGTTGTCCAACTGGATAAAGGTAAAACCTGCTTCTAGTGCATATTTTGAAGAAGTGCCTGGGAAAGGATTGATTGGTGTAGTTGATAATATTCGTTACAAAATTGGCTCTCCTCAATTAATGGATATAACAGCCTATCAAAATCAAGATTTAGCTTCACAAGTTTATATCATGGCAAACGAGAAACTTTTAGGCTATTTTCATATAACTAAAAAATATAGATCAGGTTTTGACACGCTATTACAGCAACTTCAAACCAACTATCAAATTCACTTACTTTCGGGTGATAATGATGCAGAACGTCAACAATTAGAACAATTTTTTCCATCAGTAGGACAGATGCACTTCAAACAATCTCCTATGGAGAAATTAAAATACATCCAAAACTTACAAAGTAAAGGTCATAAAGTATTGATGATTGGTGACGGGCTAAATGATGCAGGAGCTTTGAAACAAAGCAATGTAGGTATCGCCATTTCTGATGATATTCACAGCTTTTCGCCTGCAAGTGATGCTATTTTAGACGCAAAAGAATTCAATAATTTAGGTAATTATATCAAGTTTGCACAGCAATCCTTAAATGTGGTTAAGGCAAGTTTTATACTCTCTTTATTATATAATACAATAGGTCTATATTTTGCGGTACAGTGCCTGCTCACACCACTTATAGCAGCTATACTTATGCCACTTAGTTCTATTACAGTAGTTGCTTTTGTTACTGTTTTAATTAGAACACTAGCTAAATACACAATAAACAGCTCCACCTATAACTCAAGCAGCAGTTAACAGATAACGCCAATAACACCCTAACTAATTGGCGATCAACAACATAATCAAACCAATTCTTCCCAAACATTTTAACGGGTGACATCTATCATTTATTTAGTCCCTAAAAACATGATTTATGTCATTTTTTAAAAAAGTTCACCAAGATATATTTGTACCAATGATTTAGTAAAAAAAACACTAATAATTATGGCTGTTATCTATATGCTTATCACTATTAGTTTGTGCATTGCTTTATTCTTTTTGGCTGCCTTTATTTTTGCACTTCGCAGTGGCCAATTTGATGATGATTATACACCAGCAGTTCGCATGCTATTTGATGACGATGAAGACTAGCAAAACTCTTATGTAATATATTTTTAATTGATAAACAGAACTACGGAAATGGAATTACAAACTTTTCATTATGACAATAATATTGTGCGAAAGTTTGCTTTAGCAACCCTTATTTGGGGGTTAGTAGGAATGGTTGTTGGGTTGCTTATTGCTGCTCAGCTGGTTTTTCCAAGCTTAAACTTTGCAGAATATTTTACTTTCGGTCGTTTACGTCCATTACACACCAATGCAGTTATTTTTGCATTTGTAGGAAATGGTACATTTACGGGCGTTTATTACTCCCTACAACGTTTGTGCAAAGCTCGAATGTATAATGATATACTGAGTAGCATCAACTTTTGGGGATGGCAGCTTATTATTGTTGCTGCAGCGTTGACCTTACCTCTAGGTTATACTACAGGTAAAGAATATGCTGAGTTAGAATGGCCCATTGATATTGCTATTGCCCTAATTTGGGTGGTATTTGGTATTAATATGTTGGGTACAATTATCAAACGTAGAGTTAAACATTTGTATGTAGCTATTTGGTTTTATATCGCCACTTTTGTGGCTGTAGCCATACTGCATATTGTTAATTCTATGGAAATGCCTGTTTCTTTCCTAAAAAGTTATTCTGCTTATGCAGGAGTTCAGGATGCCTTAGTGCAGTGGTGGTATGGGCACAATGCAGTAGCCTTCTTTTTGACTACCTCTTATTTGGGTTTGATGTACTATTTTGTACCTAAAGCAGCGCAACGTCCTGTATACTCTTATCGCTTATCTATTATTCACTTTTGGGGTTTGATCTTTATCTATATTTGGGCAGGACCACATCACCTACTTTTCACAGCGTTACCTGACTGGGTACAAAGTATTGGTGTTGTATTTTCTATTATGCTGATTGCTCCATCTTGGGGTGGTATGCTCAATGGATTATTGACCTTGCGTGGTGCATGGGACCGAGTGAGAGAAGACCCTATCCTTAAATTTATGGTAGTAGCAATTACCTGTTATGGTATGGCAACCTTTGAAGGACCAATGATGTCGCTCAAAAATGTAAATGCTATTAGCCACTATAGTGATTGGACTATTGCACACGTACATATTGGTGGTTTAGGTTGGAATGGTTTCTTGACCTTTGGTATGCTTTATTGGCTATTTCCTAAGATATATGGTACACAGCTATTCTCTAAAAAAATGGCAAACTACCACTTTTGGTTAGGTACTATAGGTATTATCTTTTATGCTATTCCATTGTATTGGGCAGGTTTCACACAAAGTTTGATGTGGAAAGAGTTCAACCCTGATGGCATGTTAACACACCAAAACTTCTTGACTACAGTTACGCAACTGATGCCAATGTATGCATTAAGAGTTTTAGGTGGTCTATTGTATATTTCTGGAGTTGTTTTGATGCTTTATAATATTATTAAAACAATTTCTGGTGCTGGTAAATTCGTTAAGAATCAAGAAGCACAAGCTCCTCCTATGACTATTGGTGCAGGAAATTCTGGAGAAGGTTATTGGCATAAAGTTATCGAAAGCAAACCTATCCAAATCATGATAATGAGTGCAGTTTTAATCTTAGTTGGTACAGCTGCCGAATTAGTTCCTGTGTTCTTGGTTAAGAGTAATGTACCTACTATTACGAGTGTACAGCCTTATACTCCTCTAGAGTTAGAAGGTCGAGATTTATACCTAAAAGAAGGTTGTTATAACTGTCATAGTCAAATGATTAGACCATTCCGTTCAGAAACGGCTCGTTATGGTGAATATTCTAAGGCTGGAGAATTTGTTTATGATCATCCAT
The DNA here is from genome assembly GCA_024222455.1 of Aureispira sp. Lineage (GTDB taxonomy): Bacteria > Bacteroidota > Bacteroidia > Chitinophagales > Saprospiraceae > JAAEPD01. The sequence continues at coordinate 23,262 of JAAEPD010000653.1, read as the reverse complement.
TCCAATGGGGTTCTAAACGAACAGGTCCAGATTTGGCTAGAGAAGGTGTTAAAACTCTTAGAAATTATAAGTCTAATAGTTGGCATTATGAGCACATGATCAATCCACAAAAATTATCGCCTGGATCTATCATGCCTGCTTATCCACATTTGGCAACTAACAAACTTAACAGTAGTCAATTACAGCAGAAAATCAAAGCCATGCAAAAGCTAGGTGTTCCTTATCCTAAAGGATACCATAAAAATGCTGAGCGTGATTTAGAAAAACAAGCAGCAGAAATTGCAGAAACAATAGATGGTGCTGTAGCTGATAGTGAAATCATTGCTTTGGTTGCTTATCTGCAAAGACTAGGAACAGATATTTATAGAACAGAACCTTTAATTTTTGAAGGAGTCGATGAAGAAATAGAGGAAGAAGTAGCTCCTTCAGATAAATAGTTTTTATAGCTAGTATGGTGTTGAAAGCACTAAGCCATTAATGCTTTCAACACCTTCTTAAAACCGTTTTTTATGTTAAAATTTATTAAGCATCATTTGGTTGAAAGTATTGGAGGACTTGAATTTTTTCCAATTTTATCCTTGGTTATATTTACGTCCATATTCACTATAGCAACTATTATAGCTGTACGTGCCAAGAAGCAATATATTAACCAAATGTCAAATTTGCCTTTAGAAGATTAGGATTCATCCAAAAAATAAATACATCATGTTAAAAGATATTTTTAATAAACTGACTGATGCCGTTCCTGTAGAAAAGGAAGAAGATATTCTATTACATCACGAATACGACGGAATTCAGGAGTTAGACAATAAATTACCACCTTGGTGGACTAGTTTATTTGCAATATGCATTGCATTTGGATATGCATATATCCTTTATTACCACACTTTTAGCTTAGGAAAGTTGAGTGCAGAAGCCTACGAAGAAGAAATGGCAATGGCTGAAGAACAAGTTGCAGCCTATTTAGCTACTCAACCTACTATTGACGAAACTACAGTAACCGCTTTTGATGATGAGGGTCACTTAGCCAACGGTAAAGAGATTTTCACTAAAAACTGTATCTCTTGTCATGGACCAGAGGGGCAAGGAAACGCTATTGGTCCTAACCTAACTGATGAGTTTTGGTTGCATAAATGTGGAATCAAAAATGTGTTTAAAATTATTAAATATGGCGCTCCTCAAAAGGGAATGATTGCTTGGCAAGCACAGTTATCGCCAATACAAATACAAGAAGTAGCTAGTTATATTTTAACTCTGCAAGGCACAAACCCTTCTGACGCTAAAGATCCTCAAGGAGAGTCTTGTAAATAATTTAAGGTATTACTAAATAGATATGGCAAATTCGGTAGAAGATTATAGAGAACATTTGTCCACCCTTGATGAGGCGGGCAATCGTAAGTGGATTTATCCTAAAAAACCAAAAGGTAAGTACCATACTTGGCGTGCTATTGTTGCCGTCTTATTGCTGACTTTTTTGTTTGGTGCACCATTTATCAAAATCAATGGTAACCCTTTACTTCAATTTGATGTAATAGAACGAAAGTTTAGCATTCTTGGAAATATGTTTTTCCCTCAAGATTTTCACATTTTCATGTTTGCTATGATTGTGGGAATTATTTTCATAGGAGTATTTACCCTTATTTTTGGTCGAATATTTTGTGGTTGGGTTTGTCCTCAAACCATTTTCATGGAAATGATTTTTAGAAAAATTGAATATTTCATTGAAGGTGATTGGACAAAACAAAAGCAGCTCAATAGAGCACCTTGGACAGCCTCTAAAATATTCAAAAAAACGGCTAAACATCTTATATTTTTTATAATCTCTTTCTTTATTTCTAATATCTTTTTAGCCTATGTCATAGGAAGTGATGACTTGCTAAAAATAATGTCAGAACCGCCTAGTCAGCATATAGTAGGGTTAATTGCGATTATTATATTTTCCTTTTTGTTTTATGGTGTCTTTGCTTTTATGCGAGAACAAGTATGCACTAATATTTGTCCTTATGGTCGCTTGCAAAGTGTGCTTTTAGACAAATACTCTATCGTGGTTGCTTATGACCATAAACGAGGAGAATCTAGAGGAAAGTTTCGCAAAAATGAAGATCGTGCTACAGTAAACAAAGGTGATTGTATTGATTGCAAACAGTGTATTAATGTTTGTCCTACAGGTATTGATATTCGAAATGGGACTCAATTAGAGTGCGTCAACTGTACTGCTTGTATTGATGTTTGCGATGATATGATGGCCAATGTTGGTTTACCTGGTGGACTGATTCGATATGCTTCAGAACACAATATTGAAACAGGCAGTAAATTCAAGTTTACTAAACGCTTAATGGGCTTTAGTACCTTACTTATAGTACTTACTGTCATTTTCATAGCCTTGCTAACGGTAAGAGGAAAACTAGAAGCGACAATTATGCGAACACCTGGAATGCTTTATAGTGAGCCAATAGAGGGGAAATATAGCAACCTATACAACTACTCTATTGCTAACAAAACAAGCAATTTACTTTCAGTTCAATTCAAACTAGAGTCAACAGGTGGAACTGTTCAAATGATTGGACAGCAAAACTTGAACTTAGATCGGGAACAAATAACAGAAGGTTCGTTCTTTATACATCTAGATAAAAACACTGTAACTTCCTCTGAAAACACAGTAGTTATTGGTGTTTACGCTGGAGATGAAAAGGTACAAGAGGTTAGTACTAGTTTTTTAGGACCTAAGTAAGTGTTCTATTATTAAAAGATTAAAATCAGCTATATATGAATTGGGGACATGGCATTACACTCGTTTTTTTGAGCTTTGTTATACTTATGGTTACTATGGTTTATCAAAGTTTTCAACAAACCTTTGATTTAGTCGCAGATAACTATTATGAACAAGAAATTCATTATCAGCAAACGATTGACCAAAAAATCAATGCACAGGCTCTGGACAAGCAACCAGTATTGAAGGTGAAAAAAGGGCAAATCTTGGTAGAGTTTCCACAAGATTCCAGTCAGCTAAAACCGACTGGTGAGCTTTATTTTTTCAGAGCATCTAATGCTACTTTGGATATAAAAACGGCTTTGGAATTGGATAATACAGGTCAGCAAACAATCTCTACAGAAAAGTTTGAAACAGGCTTGTACACCCTAAAGCTTTCGTGGCAAATGGATGGTAAAGATTATTATAAAGAAGACCAAGTTTATATCCAGTAACTAAGGACTTGTTCTAAACTAAACAATTATGTTTTTCTACTTATTGACAGCTTTTTCTGTTGGGCTTTTAGGAAGTTTTCATTGCATTGGCATGTGTGGTCCAATTGCATTGGCCTTGCCTATCCAAGAAGCATCTAGCAGTAAGCGGTTTTGGAGTAGCATAATTTATAATCTAGGTAGAATAAGCACTTATACAGTGTTGGGAGTAGGATTGGGTTTAATTGGGAATGTTTTAATTCTGATTGGTTTACAACAATGGTTATCCATTATTTTAGGAATTTGTATTCTTCTTGGGGTTTTATTTCCACACAAAATTCAACAGTTAACCAAGCAAAATAGACTGATTGCTCCCCTTTTGGAGAAAGTAAAAAAACAGATGGCAAAACTATTGGCTTGGCAATCGTGGAAGGCATTTTTCACGATTGGCTTGCTTAATGGCTTGCTTCCTTGTGGGCTGGTTTATATAGCTATTTTGGGAGCTATCGCTACCGCTAATGTATTTTATAGTGCTGTTTATATGGCTTTATTTGGTTTGGGCACTATGCCCATGATGCTAATTGCTACACAGTTTAGAAATGCATTGAGCCTGAACCTACGAGTTCAACTGCGTAAAGCGACTCCATTTTTAATAGCAATTATGGGTATTTTATTCATTGTTAGAGGGCTCAATTTGGGGATTCCTTATTTAAGCCCTAAGGTGACCCATCCTACAAGTATAGAACAAGAATCAATGCAAGAGGCAATTATACCTACTTGTCATTAAATCAAACAACTAATAAATTAAACAAACAATGTATCCTAAATTAAATTTAACCACTGTTTTTAAGTCTTTGATACTTATCTTGGGGATATTATCTTGTCAAGACGCCCAAGCAGCAGATCCTGATGGGAAAACATTATTTATGAATAAATGTGCAGCCTGTCACAGTACTGGTAGCACTAAATTAACAGGGCCTGGATTAGAGGGAGTAAATGAACGTTTCGAAAAAAACTGGCTGTATAGCTGGATTCGTAACTCTACAGCACTAATCGAATCTGGTGACTCTTTGGCAATCCAAGTTTTTGAGGCAGGTAACAAAATACCTATGCTATCTTTTGAGGATTTGACGGATCAAGATATCGATGCAATTTTGGCCTATATCGCCAATCCTAAAGCAAAAGAAGAGACAACTACCGTAGCTGCGACTAATGAGGATGACGATGTCAGCCCAGTAGCACAACAAGTAGAAATATGGTCGGATGGTTCTAAAGGTGTTTCTATTTTCACATTAGGGCCTTTGATGATCCTTGCTGTAGTCTTGATTGTAATGGTTGTAGTTAGCAAAAGAGTACCTGGCTTATAGCAAAAAACTAATAATTAGATATACTACCCTAAGGCTATTCAATATCAAGTATTATTGGATAGCCTTAGTTTATGTGATACACAAGTATTGAGGATCTAAATATTGGGGAGTTATTCTAAGTCTGTATACCTATCTATACAGAATAACTTCTTACATTTTGATTGATACAATAACTCAAGACTCCACTAATCCTTCAAATACGTCATTTACCTATCTCATTGATTTTCAAAACACCAATCAATATCAAGTAGTCAGAACTTGCCTATAAACTACTTAAAGCATGTTTGAATTTTGAAATTTTGTAAAAAATCAACCTATGTTAGGTTACAACCTAAATTTTAGAGGTACCTTGAGTTCATATTATTCAAATAAAACTATACAATTATGAATTCCCAATACCTACTATTTGTAGCATTGTTTATTATGACAATAGGATGTAATACTACAGAAAACAACACCGCAGAAAATGATAATTCAGATAAGACAGAGCATACAAACTCTGAGGACACCAATAAAGACAATCTCCAGGCTAAGGTTAGCTTAGAAAGTGTATTGGGAAATTTAAATGGAGATGATAAAACAGCTGCCAAATGGCTGTATGAAAATTATAAAGGAAGGTTAAATGAAGGTCTCCCAATAACAAAAGCTTTAGAAGAAATGGGGAGCATCGCAAGCGTATTTGACTATGGTGATGCTAGTGAAGAAGAAATAAACAATGAAGTTGATACTTATTGTAAAAAGTATGATGGGAAAATTGATTTATCACACTTAAAAGCTAAACACAGTTGTATGCATGGATTCATGGGCGCAGATGAAACCAACCCATATTTTTCAGAGTTTGAATTCATTGGTAAATCCGAGAATGGAAGTTATGCGTTTAACTGTACTATCACTGCTGAAAACTTTAAAGAAGGTCAGGGAGAACAGAAATATGTAGAAGTAACGAAAGAAGGTGATAATTTTATGATTTCTATGATTCGATGTAGAGCGTCAATCTAAATAATTTTCTTTTATCAGCTTGTTGTTGGGGTCAAGTTGTAGGCATTCTAATTTCAGTCAACATACAACGAGCACTCCCCCCTCCAATTGTTTCTATCACATTTAGTGAAGGTGCAATAAACTGATGCCCTAATTCTGTAGTTAATATTTCTTTTTGGATAGATGTTAGGCTCCTGTAAGCTCTAGAAGATAGCACAACATAAGACTGTCCTTTTTTGTTGTGGACTTGCAAAGCATTTCCAGTAAAATGCTCATAAACTTGTTCATTACTGAGTTCTACTATAGTATGGTTAGTCTTTTCTAAGCTGTTAAGCACTCTTTCTCTATCTTCTTCAGCTATGGTATTGCTGCCTATTATAGCAAAATTAGTACCTACGCACATCATTACATTAGTATGGTAAATTTCTTCTCCTTTGGGGCCATAAGCTCTGAATACAACCAACTTATAACCCAATTTATCAGCCCATAGCTCTAATACATCCAAATTGGTGCGAGGCGATAAAGCAGCATAGGCAATCTTATTAACTCTATCCAACACCAAACTACCTGTTCCTTCTAGATACTTACCTTCATCCTCAAATTTAATCAGAGATTGATCAAGTTTATATGTATGTTCTTGTTCTAGATCAGTTATAATATCTGCTCGACGCTCCAACCTTCGGTTAGGTGCTGCCATCGGGAAGGTAAGCAACTCCCCTTGGTTAGTTGTCATTAGCCAATTGTTAGGAAAAATAGAGTCTGGTGTATAATGTTCTTCTGTATCATTATACACCAATACATCTATATTATTAGCCCTCAAAAGAGCTACAAAATTATCAAACTCTAACTGAGCTAGCTCATTAACTTGCCAATTGGTCAACTGCGGCAGCTGCTGCTGAAAAGAATTAGAGCTAATCGTTTCATCATTCAATCCAAACTGGATTGGGCGAATCATTAAAAGCTTATCGCTTAATGAATTTTTGAGTAATGGATTGTCCATCAACTTTCATGTTTAATAAATAAATTCCTGTATTCAATTTATCAATACTCAAGCGATGTGTTGCTGCTTGACTTGGTAAAATGTTAGTAGCTACTTCTTGTCCTACTAAGTTATATATGGTATATTGAATCTCTTCTTTATTCACATCTGCTAAAGTAATTGTAAGCTGAGTAGTAGCAGGATTAGGGAATATTTTTACAATTCGCTGAATGTTTTTAGTTTCCTTAATAGTTGTTGCCAACTGTTTTTCGGTATAAAAACTAATTCCCCCTCTAGAGTTGCCTATCACCATATCCACAAAACCATCTCCATTAATATCTGCCATATCCAAATCAGCATACTGACCTGTATATATACCTCCTGCTTCCTGACTTAATGTATCATAAGTACCTAACACATTGCCATCAATATTTCCTAATTGAATAATGCCCTTAAATTGTTGGCCTATGTATAACTCATAACTTCCATTACGATCATAAACACAAGGTGTCATCTTACGGCTACCCACAGATTGCAAAGAAAAGCCTCCTAACATTGAACTAGCAGGAGTATTAGAGAATGTAGCAGCATTAGCTGTACCTGTATTTTCATAATATTTGATAAGACCATTAAAAACACCTACCAATATATCTAGATCACCATCCCTATCCAAATCTGCTAGATAAGGTGCTGCATCTGTTATATTAACATTGATATTTTCATAATTTAATACTGGTTTAGCCCAAGAAGCTGTTCCTGAACCTCCTTTGTTCTGAACATAGATCAAAGTCCCTTGAGGTGTTCCCAAAAGCATATCTTCGTCTCCATCGTTGTCTAGATCACCAAAAGCAGGATGTAAACCATTAATATTTAAGGTATCTAACCCTCCATAATTGTTGTTTACTTGATTGTATGATGGATTGCTTGCCGTCCCTACATTCTCAAATAAAGTTAAACCTATATCATAATTTTGATAGCTTCGGCAATAACCATAACTCCCTACTACAATATCTAACAAACCATCTTTGTTATAATCAAAAAATGCAGGATAAGCATCTTGCCCAAGATCAACCATTTCACCAACTAAAAAGTCTTTTTGTTGGAAATCAAAAGTCATATTGCTATTAGACATTGTATTCTGGTAATACCAAGCTACACTATCCATTATTGCCTCACCATAACCAGTCTCTGTTGGACTAGCCAACATATCCGTTTTACCATCATTATTTACATCTAAAAAGAAAGCTGAAGGAAAAGAATATATATCTACAGGTTTATTGTAGGTAGGATAAGTTGAATCTTGAGCCGTTACCAATATCGTATCGCTTATAGTTGTTCCTGTCATCATGTTTAAACTGTTGACCTGAACATCGCCCATTACCATATCTTTTGTGCCATCTCCATTATAATCCACAGCAGTTAGGGAAGACCCAATATGTCTAGCTGACTTGCCCCACCAAGGATTATCTCTACAACTATCAATACTCGGAGACATTACGATTGTATTATTTAGGCCAGCTTCTGCTATCAGCCCCCAACATTGGTGCTCCAATACAAAATGCAAAGAATCGCTGCCATAACCACTATCTACAGAAGTATTTTTGTACCAAGAAATATTACGATTATAAGTAAAATCAAGTGGGAATGCCAAGATATCCATATCTCCATCATTGTCTATATCATCAATTGCTGGCAAATCTGGATTGAATACAAATACATTTCCTCCCCAAGGGTTAAAATCATATTTCAAAATATCTGCTACTTCTACAAATTGAATAGTGTCGTTAGCATCATAACTACCTTTCCAGACACCAACACCTCCAGAAGTACCATAAGGCACATTAAAAAAGAAAATATCTTCTATCCCATCAAGATCATAATCTCGCATCAACATAAAGTTTCGAGTATCTTGTGGAAAACGCTTCATATATTCTGGAGCATAAGTATAATCAACCTGATTGGCAGTACCGTTGTTAATAAATGTCAAGGCTATTTGCCCCCAACGATCATAGACCAATAAATCCTTAGTTCCATCATTGTTGAGATCTACAGCTGAAAACTGAGGTAAGTTTAATCCTCCTGCTGCCGCATTTTTGAGCGGAACCCCATTTCGGCTCATTGGCACATCCATTAAGTATTGATTTTGTGCACCTAGCCAAGTTCCTAATCCCAATAGGATAAATAATGTTAAGTAGGTTGTTCTTTGCATAACTTCTTATATTTTGATTATGTATATCTCTTTGTTTGTAAGTATTGCACTATATTATAGATAATAATATATTTTAAAAAACACATTTTTAGAGCTGTTTCGGAAAAAAACATGCAGTTTTATAGATAAAACGAGTAAAGTCTTTCGAATGTTGTCATCCGTTTCCTAAGTCAATCAATCCCCGCTTAACAGCTACTTGCACAGCTTCTGTTCTGTTTTTAGCTCCTAACTTAGAAAGGATAGAACTTACATGAAATTTTACGGTTCGTTCTGCTATAAATAACTCCTTTGCAATTTCACTATTTTTTGCTCCTTTTGCCAAAATAGCTAAAACCTCTAATTCTCGTGCAGATAACTTCCCTATCGGATTGCTCATATGTTTCACTAATTTGCTAGCTATTTCTGGCTGCAAGAGGGATTGTCCAGCATGTACAACTCGTACTGCATTAAAAATATCTTCTTTAGCTACTCCTTTGAGCAAATACCCTTTAGCTCCTGCTCGAATAGCTCCTAAGATCCGTTCATCTGTATCAAAAGCAGTGAATACAATAACTTGGGTAGACAAACCTTTGGCTTGCATAGCTTGAATAGTTTGCACTCCATCCATTTTGGGCATTCCCAAATCTAAAAACAAGATATCAGGTACTAAACTAGCTACTTTAGCTAATGCTTCTTCTCCATTTTGGGCTTCGCCAATCACCTCAAAATCATCCTGTAAATTCAAGATCATGACCAAACCTTCTCGAACAATGGGGTGATCATCTGCAACTACTATTTTTATTGTTTCTTGCATGATTTTTTTTAATAGTCTGTGTATTCTTAACTTTATAAAGCTAAAAATAGCAGTGACCTTTTTTAATGAATTGCTTACAAAGCATCTTAATTGTCAATTAATTAAAAAAACTTCACAGACTAATGTTACTTTACTACTATTTTTAATCTGACAGGGCTATAAACTCTTGCAGCATTTTTGAGCACTTCTGCCTTGTCTAAAGACATTGTTTTTAGCTCTTGATTATTAAACATTTCTAGTTCATCCTCATAGTCCTCGCAAGTCTCTGTATCTTCAAATGGTAATAATGTTTCTATTTTCTCTGGCCCATCTTTTCCAAACTTTACAAAATGGATATAGGTATCAGCATACATTGCCTTGAATTTTCCATCTATTTGAGGTTCTCCATAATTAGGACTCATTACATCAGGGAATCCTGCAGCACAATACATCTTACCATTTCGTTCATGGCAATTGACCTTACTCAAAGGCACCTTGATGGAGCCATGATGCTTAATTAGGTATTGAGATGCTTTTTCTATACATTCTACATAGGTCTCTTCTTTTACTTTTATGCCTGTTATGAACTGTGCATCGGTGTACTCTTTCTTTTTGAAAATATAAAATAAAGTCACCATATATAAGGTTGCAGAGGTGTTGTCTAAACTAGCATCACCATCCCAAGCCTGCATTATTTTTATAGCCTCTTCTAAGTGTGGATAATCTTCTGGATTGATGGCACGCAGTTCCTTCATGGACTTAAAAAACTTGCTATTTTTGGTGATTTTTGTATCAAACTTCATGGCCTTAAAATCTTCATAGCTAAAAAGTTCTTTTTCTGACAGCATTTCCATAAATCGAGTAGAACGATTATTTTCCCCAGATCGCAAATCAGCATACTTAGTTACAATAGGATCTTTATAGTTTTCGGGGTCACAGGTTGCGTTGGTAGGTGTATTATTGGTATTAAAAACATAACCACAATCAGGATTTTCTACATGCGGAAGTTCTTCTATAGTATAATATTCATCCCACAAGTTTTCGGAGGTGTTGCCCAATAAGTTTTTATTAAAATTGAACTTAGGATTTCGTTTAGGTAGCAACCCATTACACAAATAATAAATATTGTCCTCTTTATCTGCATAAACAAGGTTGAACATAGACAAGCCTTGCATATTCAAAGCTGCCTTAAATTCTTTAAAGTTAGTGGCCTTATTCATTCTATAAAATTGCTCACCTGCTTTCAAGTTGAAAAAAGCGCCTGCACGCACCGAAAAAAAGCGTTTTCCTGGCGAACGCATTGTTGGGCCATATTTAGACCAATAAGTCATTTTTTTGACAGGCAACACAATCTTCCCCACCTTCACTTTTAACCAAATTGGACGTTTTTCTAATTTTATATATTCTCCATCAAACTCATACCACAACTTCTTTTTAGGGTGCATTTTGAGTTCAAATACATCTACTTGGTCCATATGATTGTAAGTATGTCCCCACCCCAAATGCTCATTGTTGCCCATAAATACACAACTCCCTGCTTGAAATAAAGCCCCTACAATATTCAATCCCTCTTCACTGCACAAATGTGCATCATAAAAAGAAAAAGCACCTTCTATCTTAAAATGTGGATTGATAGCCAAATAAGTCTTAGCATCTTTAGTTTTAGACATATTAAAAGCATAAGCATTAGACCCAACTGGCTCAGGGATAGGCTCTTTGTCATACTCCCCTTTCATTATATTTTCTACTCGCCCTGAAGCGCCCGACAATGCCGAAAAAGCCACTGTATAAATCATTAAAACATCTTTGGGTAGCACTGGGAATGCCTTTTTCAAAAGTACTTTTTCGGGATGTGCCTCAGCATAAGCATTGATTCCCTGACAATAGCCATCTAAATAAGCCATATAGTCCTCCGAAATTTCGCCAATATGTTTTTCATACGTTTTTTCAGCACCAATTGCATGTACAAAAAAGTCGAAAGCAGCACCATCTTCTCCCTTCCATCGCCCCATCAGACTCTTTCCAATCATCAAGAACTCTTGCATCTTGTCAAAAGTATCTTCCGAATTGGCCCAGGCCAAACCATAAGCAACTTCTGCATCCGTTTTAGCAAAAATATGAGGAGTTCCCCATTTATCTCTTGCTATTGTTATTTGATTAGGGTCAATCTTAGTTTGCGCATTTAGGTCAACAACCCAACCACTCAAAAACAGAAGCAGCACCAACATTTTAAGCAATCTCTTAATAGCCATTCTTTATTTTTGATTCTTAATTATCTAAAGTCTAACTTCCTCATCATACTCCAATACATATTTGTCGCCCAAACTTGCTATAACATAGCCAGCCTCTTGGCTTTTACATTCTTCCATGATCAGATCGCAACAACGTTGTATATTATCTTTATCTAAGTGCGAAAAAGGCTCATCCATTAGCAATAACCCAAAAGGCTGACAAAGTGCTCTAATAATAGCTATACGTTGTCTTTGTCCATAAGACAATTTACCACAATGTTTTCCCAATAGCTCTTTGACACCTAAGCGTTCAGCCATAGCTAAAATCTCCTCTTCTGTCTTATGATTGGTTAACCTGTTTTTAATCTGGATATTTTCTAAAGCAGAAAACTCTAAAAACAATCTCAAATCTTGAAAAATCACAGAGACTTGTTCTTGTCTAATAGTGGTCCATTGGTTTAAATCTAAACCTTTTATAACTCTTTTGCCACCACCTTTCATTTCTAAAGCTATATCGCCCTCATAATCATCTCGTAAGCCATATAACAGGTGCTGTAAAGTAGTTTTACCACTACCTGAAGGAGCATGTACAAAATATCGTTTTCCCTTTTGGAAGGTACAAGAGGTTGACCATATTTGAGAGGCAGAGATTTGATCTTTTAGAGGAATTGGAACAACTTGATTGAGTGTATACATATTTGTAATATCTATTAAACTTTTGTATAGCAATAACACAAGGTACAAAAAACGTTTAGAGCTACAATAGATTTAGGTTTTATACTGGCTAGTGCAAGCGACCTACTATCTTACAATTAGGTGAAACAGCCTTTAAGGATCGGCTAAATGAAGGGGCCAATATATTACATTCTATTTGTTCTAGGCTAGTTAATTTCGAAAAGAGTTTAGGTGCTTTGGTTATTCTACCTACTGACCTCCCATAGAAGAAAAACTTTAGCTTTTTGAGTGTCTTAAGATTCTCCAACTCTTTAGGGCAAAAATCATTTAAATCTTCAGGAGCTTTTGTCAAAAACTCTAACTGCGTAATATTCTCCAACTCAAATATCTCTTTAGGCACAATATCTTCTATCATTTTGGCTGAATGAGAGAACTGTAATCGGCCTTTATTTTTATTCACATGCATCTTAAAATACTCTAAGATAATGGCCCTCCGCCCTGAACCACTTATAAAATCTCTACAAGCATCATTATTATAAGAATTCCCATATTCTATAGCCTTATAAAACAACAATGCAAACTGCTCTAAGTCAATTTCTGTCTGTTCATAAATGACTATCGCCCGATCAAAATCATAGGCATGTGTACATTTCCTAAAATTAACTCGTTTAGAAAGCGCTACAAGCAATTCTTCAGATGCGATTTGTTTTAAAAATTTTCTAGCTTGCGCTCGCTGTTTGGGGTTGTCCGATAGCTTATTTATAGCAAATAAACCTGTAACCATTTCATCTGGTACACCACCACCTTTCAACATTCCCAAAGCCAAATCAATATTATTGCTATCCATGCTATAAATCAACTCCAAAACCTTGGCTGCCATAGCAGATTTTGCACCAGATTCTGACTCCTCTAACAAATATTCAGGAGCTATCTTATTCAAGTAGTCATCTAATTGACCTTCAGTCATCAAGCTCCACTTATTGACCAACACTTTAGTTGCATTCAAGTCACTTCGCTCATCAATTAGTATATGTGTTGTTTTAGGGCTTATTTTGTTGGAAGTAGTGATGCCTACCTCTTTCAGTTTTTGTTTTATTGCTGTCTTTTTACGAGAAGTTTTTGCCAATAAATATAGTTCATCACCTCTTTTCAACGGTCTATACTTAGTTACAGCAACTTCTGTAAGATAATAAATGGCATTGATAGCTAAAGTCTTATTCATAGACCATAAAGCCCTAAATAATAGCCAAATATCCAACTCAGAAGGGTTTAACTCCTTTTTATCCCATATAGCTGTATAGATACTACGCTCCTTAGGTGTAGGTGATTCTTTTTTTAGCCAATCCAAAAATTTCTGAAAAATATTAAGTTCACTGTTATGCACTTGCTGTTCTCTAAATTTTAATACTTTCAACTTAGGTAAAACAGCTATACAACCAGGTAGTCTTCTCAAATTATTAAACTCTATGTCAAGCTCTTCTAAGCTAACTAACTTTGATAGTTCATCAGGTAATGACTCTAATAGATTTCTTCTTAAGTTTAGCTTTTTCAAGCTTTTTAGTTTTCCTATATTAGGGTTTAATTCCTTTATAAAATTAAAGAAATTTAATTCTTCTAATCCCCTTAGCTCAAACAAACTTTCAGGCATTTCTCCTGTAACAGTTCTTGGAGATAGTGTTAGTTTTTTGAGTTGTGTTAGTTTTCCAATCCAAGATGACAAAGGAATATGGACATGCATCAGCGTCAAATCTCTTAAGTTCGACAAGTTCACTAGAGATGTAGGAGTGATTTTCATTTGAGTAGCCCATATAAACAAACGTTCTAATCTTTGGAGCTTAGATATTTGAGGTGGTAATCTTCTCCAGTCACAATAATTTATTTCGATCGACTCTATATTTGCAACTGCCAACACACCTTTAGGAAAGGCATTAATAGATCTAAAACAATTCAGGTTCTTTAAACTTCTTAATCCAGTCCAGTCATCTGTTGGCCATTTAGCATAATGACATTCGACCAATGATAGGGATTCTAAATTTGCTAAACTAAATAACTCTTTAGGCAATTCCTTTCCTACAAATCTTCTTAGCTTAAAACTTTTGAGCTGTTGTGCTCCTCCTATACTGTCAGGCAACACACCTACTCTATTTTTGTCTGTCAACTCTAATTCAATCAAATTTGGCAAGGAAAAAATTGCCTCCATATGCTTAGAGCTTTGCACCAAATTAACCTTCAAACGGATTGCCTTAGCCGAAGAATTCTTTGCTTTCAAATAGTTAGTAAATTCCTGAACCTCCATGTCTATTTGCTTAAGAAGAAGCTTTTTCCATTTTATAATAAAACCCTAACCCTATTGATGGAGCTTGTTGTATATGATTACTCATTAACCCTCCAGATAGAGATAAATGCATACCCAACTGCTCATTAAATGGAATATGAGCTTTAATTGTTAGTGCTAAATAATGTTGGTTATTAATGTACAAACCTGTATGTATTGCTTGATCATCCAACGCCTTCTCTGGAATATCACGCTTACCAGCCAAAGGAAATCTCGCATTGAGTGCTGCACCTAAATATATCCGATCAAACAGCTTATATCCAAATTCAAAATTACCAATAAACTCATGACTATAACCATGTGTTCTAAAATTAAACCCTGCATCCAAATAAGTATAGATTTTAGCAGATCCATAACCAACAGCCAGACCTGGCATAATCCCCCAAGTAGGATAAGCTGTACGCAAATCGGTTGCTAGCAATACTTTGTTTTTGAGCGGAACACCTGTAGGTGCCGAAAAATTGGCAAAAGCAGCAAATACAAACCCATCTTTATTGACTATTGTATATTTTCCTCCTAACTCATAATTGCCCATTCCAACTAATATACCTTTGCTCAACAAGGTATCTGGTGCAGCTATAGCAGTACTATCATCTGAGCTAACTGACTTCCCTGCAAAAACACCTCTAAGAGGAAGGCTTGTAAAAACCGTTAATTTATCTGTTATCCCATATTCTGCATACAACTGAGCAGTTCCATCAAAAACTGGTCGATTTAGTAACCGTGTTTTAAAACCAGTACCCCACAATCTTGCAGTTGGTGTTACGGCATAAAAGCCCAACTGAGCATACAATCCATTCTTCTTTCTAGGCCAAGGCCCTGTTGCATATATGTCCATTATGCAGACAAATAAGAGCACCGTAATTCCTATTATTTTTTTCATTTTTTTGTTTCCGTTTCTTTAATTCTTGTACTATAAGCCACGAAAGGTATTAAAGTATTCTTATACTACAAAAATTAATATGTTTTGGTCAGCAAAAAGGATTAGGTGATTTTGAATAAAATCTAGTATATTTGTAGGGTATGTCTTTATCGATTTGCAACTTAGTTCAATAACTAATCGTCTTTGATAAGTTAATAACTTACTACTAAAAACTTATGCATATGCATTCTAAAATTCTACTACTACTTTTTTCTTTCTCTCTTGCTTTATTGTTTTCCAATGACATTTTGGGACAAGTAACAGTGACTGTTCGAGTTAATAGCGGTTGGTCTAATTCTGATTGTGACGATTTCATTGGAGCATCAGAACTCCATTGGCAAGTAGAGATAGCAGGTCAAGGTAATACTACCTACCCTAGTGCTGGTATATGCTTCCGAAATCCTCCTCACACCCAATATAGTGAGTCGTTTAACTGTCCTAGTTATCCTTCTCAATTGCAAGTTTGTTTTAGAGCATTTGAAGATGATGGAGGGGCTTGTATTGTCAACAGAACATGTTTATCTTCCATTTGTGGAAATTTCAACGTTCCCACTCCAGGTAATAGTGCAACCTATAACCTCACCCGTAATAATCAAAGTGGTAATGATAGTTGGGGTTCTGTCAATTTTACTATTACAACATCAGGTAGTTATTCACCTGGTAGTGCTTATGACAACATTTGTAATGCTATTAACTTAAACACTTTACCAGCAGGTGGGAGCTTAGGTAATTCAGGATTAAGCAACTATGGTAATTTTTGCGCAGGCAATGCAGGAGATCCTAATCCGTGGGGAGGGAATAACGATCAAGGAGTTTGGTTTAGATTTACAACATCTGCTAATCCAGGAACAACCGTAAGTTTTGATGCGAATAGTGACCCTCAAAACTTTGGAAATGATATCGATTTACAATTAGCCTTATATGAATCTTCTAATAATTTATGTACTGGAGGTTTAACCCTAGTAAAGGATGAATATCAAGGCCTGGGGTTAGCTGATGATGAAGATATGGATGTTAGCTGTTTAAAACCCAATACTACTTATTATTTACTAGTTGATGGGGAGCGAACAGCAGTCATTAATCCCAATGGTCAAGAGGGCTATTTTGGCTTACGGATTACTGACAATGGAACTCAACAAACAGGAAATGATTTAATTTGCAATGCGGTTAATCTTGGAACGCTACCCTCTGGAGGAAATTTAGGCAATCCTGGGTTGAGCAACTATAATAACTTTTGTGCAGGAAATGCTGGTGAGCCTAACCCAAATGGATGGAATGATCAAGGGGTATGGTTTAGATTCACCACATCAGCTAATCCATCTGCTGAGATCGAAATTGAAGGCTATAATGATCCTCAATCATTAGGTGATATAATTGACATGCAACTAGAATTGTATGAATCTAGTAATGGAACATGTTCTGGCTCACTCACTTTAGTTGCGGATGATTTTGATCCAGTAATCTATGGTGAAGAAATGGGAGTAACCTGTCTAAAACCTAATACTACTTATTTTCTTTTAGTTGATGGCGATGATAATATTGCTAATGCATGGAATGGTCAAGAGGGCTATTTTGGTTTGCAAATAAGAGACTTGGGAATTGCGCAAGCAGGTGATCTGATATGCGATGCAGAGTTTTTGGGTGCAGTCCCCCATGGTGGTTCTGTTGGTACTGCTCCAGGTAGCCAATCTAATGAATGTGCTACCAATACTAATGACCCTACCCCTGCTGCATGGGGTTCTGATAAAACAGTTTGGTATAGATTCCAAGCACCTCCTTCTGGTCATGTTCTACTTGATGCTAATTCCAATGGACTATTAAGCAACCCTATTGACTTGCAATTAGCAGTTTATGGAACCACAACCAACCTTTGTACAGGATTATTGCAACATCTAGAAAGTGATTACACTCCTGGCTTGTTTGATGAAGATATGGAGGTTCGTTGCTTAGTTCCTGGCCAAAACTATTGGGTATTAGTTGATGGGTCTTCACTTAACACAGCTGGTATTTTCGATCTCACCATCACGGATGGAGGTATTTTCCCTGCGCCAAATGATCGTGTTTGTGATGCTAAACCTTTAGGACAACCTGCTCCAGGTGGCACCGTTGGCCTCAACGATGAACACAACTACTGTGCAGATAACTTATTTGAACCTATCCCTATTAATTGGGGAAACAATCAGGGTGTTTGGTATACCTTTATAGCACCTCCTTCTGGTAAAGTAGAGGTTAGAGCCAGTAATCCTGGTGGAATTCTCAACACAGATAGAATTGATTTACAATTAGCTGTATACGACATGGCTGGTGCCGTATGTACAGGCATACCTACAGAGTTAAAATCTGAATTTGATGGAGCTGGTGTTGTTTGGGGGGAAGATATGGAAGTAGAATGTCTGATCCCAGGTCGTGAATACTGGATATTAGTAGATGGAGAGGCTTCTCTTATTGATCCAGATCTAGCTGAAGGTATATTTGACATTGAAGTATATGGAGATCCTAGAGATCCTCCTGCTCCTAACGATTTAGTTTGTAATGCACTAGCCTTAGGAGATCCAACAGGTGGTTCTGTTTCGACTACACCTGGTCCTAGTCATGGCTCTCAAAACAACTATTGTGCAACAGCTACTGGTGAACCTCAACCTTCTAATTTCACAGCAGACCAAACTGTTTGGTACACCTTTATAGCGCCTTCTACGGGTTCTGTTGAAATAGATATAGATAGTGATCCTCTTATTGGAGGAACCGATCGTATAGACTTACAACTAGCTGTTTATGATGCAGCAAGTTGTGCTGGACCTTTCCAAGAGTTAATTAGTGGTGAAGATCTTCTTAATTATGATGTAGACAAAGATCTTTGGTGTTTAGTCCCTGGTCGTGAGTATTTTATACAAGTAGATGGAGCACCTCCTGTTCTATTAGGAGGTCATGAAGGATATTTTGATATTACTATCACAGAAATCCCTCCTATTCCAGTTTCGCCTAATGATACTATTTGTGGAGCTATTGCTTTAGGTAATCCTTGGACAAGTGGTACTATTAGTCTTGGTGGACAACATAACTTATGTGCACAAGATTGGGGTGATCCTAATCCTGCTGCATTTGGTACCGACCAAACAGTTTGGTATACCTTTACTACTCCTGCTACAGGTGGACCATTTGCTATTGATGTATCTGTGAGTTCCGATTTGCCTTGGCCTTTTGGTACGGATGCAGTAGATTTACAATTAGCTGTATTTGAATCTAGCAACAATACTTGTACAGGTTCACTTACTGAAATGGGTAGTGGCTATAATCCTGCTCTTCCTTTCCCAGCAGTTTTCAATGAAAATCTGAATGTACGTTGTTTAGAAGAAGGAAAAACCTACTTTATAATGGTAGATGGTTCTATTCTTAATATACAAGGATATTTTGACATCAGTATTAGTAGTGCTACTCCTGTGCCTATTCCTGCTAACGACTTAATTTGCAATCATGAGGATTTAGGAACCGTTCCGATTGGAGGTAGTCTTACTCCTGGTACAGATTTCTCTAATTTCTGTTCAGATGTAGAGCCCGGTGAGCCTAGCCCATATTTAGATGGTATAGCTCAAACTGTTTGGTTCTCTTTTATTGCTCCAAATCATGCTGGTGCTAATGCAACATCTAATGTAACAGTAAGTGTAGAATCTGACCCTAATGGTTTAGGTGATCTTGTAGATTTACAATTAGCTGTTTTTGAATCTAGCAACAATGCTTGTAATGGCACTTTAACCTTATTAGAAGATGGAGATTCTGACCCAGCCTTTAGTTTTGACGTAGATGTTAGTGTTACTTGTTTGACACCTGGACAACGCTATTGGGTGCAAGTAGACGGTTCTATTCTAAACCAAGAAGGTTATTTCCATATTAGTGTAACTGATGATGGAGCAGGTATCCGCCCCCCTTACAATATGATGTGTAATGCTATTAATTTAGGCGCTGTACCTAATGGTGGTGCTATCAATAATGGTGTTAACTATACAAACCTTTGTAGTGATACAGAACCTGGTGAACCTGATCCTAGTGCTTTTGGTATAGAAAAAACAGTTTGGTTTACCTTTACAGCACCTTCATCAGGTAATGTAACTATTGATGCCCTCAATGATCCTAATAACTTAGGTGATGAGATTGATATCCAACTAGCCTTATACTATTCTGATGACAATACTTGTACAGGCTCAATGGTAGAAGTTGATAGTGACTATGATTTCTTGAGTAAAGACGAAACCTTAACTATTGACTGTTTGACAGAAGGACGTATTTACTTCTTACAAGTAGATGGTGCAGGTGGCCTTTTGGGCGATGATGATGGTTACTTTACGCTTACCATCACAGATGATGGTGGAGTAAGCAACTTCCCATACAATAACGATATATGTAATGCTTATGACTTTGGAATACCTGGTGCAATTCAGACCTTAACTAATGAAACTAATGTTTGTGCAAATGTACAAACTGGCGAAGTTGGTGTTCCTGGCTATGCCACACACACGGTTTGGTATCAATTTACTGCACCACCATCTGGTCGTGTAGAGATAGAAGTTACTTCTACTGATTTATTTGGACTTGATCCTGAAGTTTATATTTTTGCTTCTTCTAATAATACTTGTACTGGCACATTCAGTCAATCAGAAAGCTCCTTTTGGCCGGGTTCTATTATTACTGAAAATATAGAAGCTACTTGCTTAATGTCTGGTGAAACTTATTTTATACAAGTAGATGGTTCTAATTTATTATACGAAGGTACTTTTGACATTAGTATTGAAGATATGATTCCAACCTATGGTACAGGAGCACCAACAGACCCTGAACCAGTCAATAATGGTTGTGATGATGCAATTCCATTGGCAGTTCAACCAGAATCTTGCTTACATGGTGCAGGAAACTTCCAACAACTAGGTTATGGTCAACCTACCATTAGTCAACCTACACCATCCATAAACTGTGATGGAAACTGTGGAGACACTTGGTATCAATTCACTATGCCTTCTACAGGTGTTGCTGTTATAGAAGGTAATGGTGATAATGTTCCTGGTCTAGGAGATTTTTCTAATTTTGTTATAGCCGCTTATTCTGGGGGTTGTAGTAACTTGACACCTCTAAATTGTCAACTAGAACAAAGTCCAAGCTTCGATGATATTTCATATCAAGTCGTAGGAACACCTGGAAGCACGGTTTGGGTACAGGTATTTAATCAAAATGGCATCGGCACTTTAGAGTCAAATCAATATGAGATTTGCATCTCTGAAGGTTGTGGATTTGATGACTGCTTAGCATCTTTGACACAGCCAATGTTAGCGAATGTTCCTTACTGTTTCAACACTGCTGGTGCTAATCCAGAAAACGTTTCTGGAGGAGAGCCTGGTTATATTGAATGTAGTGAAAATGATAATCCAGAACATTCTGTTTATTATCACTTTATATCTGATTGTAATGGTAGTGATGTAACACTTCATGTTATCAATGCAATTGCAGAGGGTGGTTGTTTTCTTTCTACTATCCCTGATGGTGGATTTAATATATCTTTATTCCAAGATGCAACACCTTGTGATGGGACTCCAGATTCTTTAGTAGATTGTCAGTTGTTTACCACCTGTGATGGACAACCATTCAACTGGGTTCAGAGCTATACAAACTTAGTTCCTAACACACCTTATGTTATTCAAATTGATGGTGGTTCAGGCAGTTCTGAAGGAGCCAGTTCTGGAGAGATTATGATTACCACTACTACTAACCCATTCTTAGCACCAGTGTCTACACCAGTTACTTGCTCAGGAATAAACGATGGAACTGCCTCAGCAGCAACATCTGGTGGAGTACCTCCTTATACATTTATGTGGAATACAGGACAAACCGATTCTACCATTACTAACTTAGCTCCTGGAAATTATCAAGTAACAATAACAGGCACCAATGGTTGTTTCGACACAGCTTCTGTGGTTGTTGATGATGGAATTCTTGTTACAGCAAGTATAGCAAGCAGTACCAGTCTTACATGTAATAGTGTTTGTGATGGCGATGCTACTGTTATTGGAGCAGGAGGAGTTGTAGCAACTACTCATACTTATCTGTGGGAAGCAGCTGCAGGAAGTCAAACCACAGCAACTGCTACTGGTCTATGTGCAGGTACCTATACAGTTAGTGCTTATGATGATGGAGGTTGTTATGGTATAGACAGTATAGAAATAATGGAGCCGACTCCTATTGCAATTACGATTATTAATCCTATTGATACAGATTGTGATTCTACGTCTTGTACAGGAGGTGCTACAGCATCTGTAACAGGAGGAACTGGTGCTTATAATTATCTATGGTCTAGTGGAGAAACAGATGCTACTGCAACGGCCTTGTGCCCTGGCGATGCTTCTGTGACGGTAAGTGATGCTTCAGGTTGTGCAGATAGTACAACATTGATTATCATAGCACCTACTTATTCTACTTCACCATCTATTGCTCCTATGCCTGGCACACACTGCCCAAACACTACCCTAACATTAACAGCTAGTGGAGGTACGGCAGGTACAGGCTCTAATATAGTTTGGTACACTGGTCCTAATGGCACAGGTACCCTACTAGGAACTGGCAACAATGTAAATATTGCTACAGATACTACAACTACTTATTATGTTCGTAGAGAAGGTGCTTGTGGTGTGACAGCTGATTCTTCGGTTGTTATTAATGTAAAACATTATGTCTATGCAGCAGATGGCACATCCACCAACACTTACTGTACAGATAACGCAGGTTGGCATCATTTCTTTGTAGGTGATGAAATTATATATTCTGTACAAGGTGATCTTACAGGAGCACCTGTAGGCTCTCCTACTGTCACTATTTGGGATAGCACAGATTATTACCAAGAGACAGAAGGGCCTTCTTCTCCAGTGTCTTGTGCTAATGGTTGGAGTCCTGGTGAAGAGCGTTTTGAAATGGAAAGAAGTTGGAACTTGAACTTTGGTGGAGGTACCTTAAACCCTCCTTACAATGTAAGATTCTACTATCAACCTGTAGAGCGTTCAGCTATCGAAAATGCAGCTATTGCTCACATGGCAACTTACCCAGCATGTGGATATAGTTACAAATATGGTACACCTCTAGGATTCTATTGGTTCAAAAACTCTAGTGCTGATTATGATGCTGCTCAGTTTGATGGTATACATCTTCCTGGTGCTATTGGAAGTACAAACAATGGGGTTAATTATACTGAATTAACTGGTGTAACTAACTTCTCAGGAGGTTCTGGTGCTGTTATATTGACACCTATTACTTTATTGCCTGTAGATTGGCTATATTTTGATGGAACAACGGATAACAACACAAACTTCTTGACATGGGGTACAGAATCTGAAGATAATAGTTCTCACTTCAATATTCTGAAGAGTAAAGATGCTATCAATTTTGAGAAAATAGGCACAGTTCAAGCTCAAGGTAATTCTCTTGATGAAATTCACTATAGCTTTGATGATGAGAATCCTTTTGTAGGACAAAATTACTATCAACTAGAATTGGTTGATAAGAATGGAAAAGTTACCCTTTCTAATATTCTAATGTTGAATGTAGTGAAGGAGCAAACAGCTTATAGTTTCTATCCTAATC
>JAAEPD010000652.1 GCA_024222455.1 Aureispira sp. | reverse complement strand
GCTTCCTATCGCTCTTTGCGGGGTGTTTTGTTTTTATAAATATAACACTATTTGTCTACATATCAATACTTTAGACTACTTCTGAATATCCCTAAGTAGCAGGAGGAAGGTAATATAGTTTTTGGTCAGAATTGGTGGTAAGTGTATCTTCTGGGGTGCTTAGGTTGACCAAATGTATAGGTATATAATATCTGAAAACGGTATTGTGATAGTCAAGTACAGCTAGATTGGTGTCTACTGTTTCTGTATGATACCAAGTCAGATTTTTATGAGCAACCCCAACTAATTGACCAGTCTCTATAGAAGCACAACTAGTATAATAAAATAAGGAGGCTAACAATCCCAAAGAGCTTAAGTATTTCATAGATATAGAAGTATTAAGATTTGTATTAAATAGTATATCTATACTTCTATACCTATGAGTAGTATTTGGTAAGCACTACAGCTTGCGCATATTGATTAAATCCATAAATAAGGTCTTTTTACGTCTAGAAACCTCTACCTCCGAACCATCTGACATACGAATCAGATTTTTAGTTTTTAAGAATTGGTTGGTATGTTTTAGGTTGATCAAATGTGATTGATGCACTCTGAAGAAGCCCTCTGGAGCCAAAAGCTCCTCAAACTCTTTTAGGGTTTTGGGAGCAACTATTTTTTTGCCTGTATTAAGATATATAATAGTATAATTACTGCTCGCTTCACAGCGTATAATATCTGTCATTCGGACAAAATGAAACTCATCTACAGATGGAATAGCTATTTTATCAAACTTATTTTCTTTGTAGATTTCAAATAAGCCATCTACACTAGAGGCAGTAGTTTTATCTTTTTTCTTTTCTAGACGTTGAGTTGCCTCTTGCAATTCTATAGGATCTATAGGTTTTAGCAAGTAGTCTATTGCACTATATTTAAACGCTTTGAGCGCAAACTCATCATAGGCAGTGGTAAAGATCAGATTAAAATTGATTTCAGGCAGCTTTTTGAGCAAGTCAAAGCCAGTCCCATCATTCATTTTTATATCCAAAAAGACCAAATCAACATCCTTGCTGCTCAATAATTTTAGGCCTTCTTGTACACCACCTGCCACTCCTACAACATTGACATTGGGGCAATGCATTTGTACAAAACGCATGAGCGTAATCTGAGCATCTTGCTCGTCATCTATTATTACTGCATTTATCATAATTCTGTGTTTTCCTTTCTTCGTCTAGTTAGTTTCTGTTTATTTTTTATAAAAGTCAAATGTTTTTCCATCAAAAGAAAGTCCTTGAGCATCTCCTTCTTGAATAAAATAAATCTTAGTTTTATTCCCATTTAAACAAAAGTCATCCTCTGTACTTAGGTTAAAAAAACCTTCTTTTTGA
This sequence comes from Aureispira sp., assembly GCA_024222455.1. Classification (GTDB taxonomy): domain Bacteria; phylum Bacteroidota; class Bacteroidia; order Chitinophagales; family Saprospiraceae; genus JAAEPD01. The sequence goes on along the minus strand of JAAEPD010000652.1, from coordinate 31,593 downwards.
AATAACAAATCTCCAGAGCAGCTAATTCTAGCATTAACTTCTACTTCATCAGCATTATTTACAGAGGCAACATAACCTTCAAAGTACAAATTAGCCCAAGCTTCTTTTTCAGTGCTTGCCGAAATTTCGATATACTCATCACCATCTTTTACCTCTTTCATATTCATTCTATTCCAGTATTCACCATAGACAACCTCCAAATCTTCTTTGGTTTTTATGGGAGTTATGGCAACCTCGTACATTGGCTGATCACTAGTCGCTTCAGGTTCGTTTTGAGGTTGTTCTGTTGGTTGATTTGTTGTTGCTGTATTGCTAGCATTTGGCTCAGAGCAAGCCATAAAGCTCATTACTAAGATTGCTAGTATTATTTTCAAGTAGTTTTGAATCATTTTTTTATGAATTTTTGTTTCTCTAAATTATAGGTGTAAGTTTCCGTTTTATTATGAGGTATAATGCTCATATCATCAGTATAAGTAGTTCCAGTATATTGTACTGTAATCATATTTTTAGAATCATCTTTATAGTGAGTTATTGTAGCATCATAAGCATACATTTCTTCTTTACTTGGTGCATCCCCTTCATTACTTTCTGCTACAGTTAGTTTTAGGAGTTCTTTATAATCTTTTATATCATAATAATACAATAACTCTATACTAATTCGTTGGCCCATGTCGCCTACATTTTTCTCCAAAAAGTGACGATTGCCAATCAAAACTACTTTAGGAATCGAAACACCACCCATATTTGCAGTTCCACAAGGGCAATCATAAGTGAAATCAATAGGAGTAAGTCCCTTTTCTCCTTTTTGGAATTGAGCTATACTCAATTTCCCAGAGCAAGCATGGCAGCCCCAGTCTCGCTCACCATTTTTATCCAAGTTAAAACTTTCAAAAAATGTTAAGACATAGTCAATCCCATTTTCTTGGTAGCTTTGTTCTCCAACATAGTTGACTTGCATAGGCTCCTCTTCGTATTTATAAGTAGCAGATTTATCATTTTTAAATTGGGCATCTTCAAAGTAAGTTTCTATTAAATCTCTTGGATTTAAAGCCTTAAGAATAGTAGAGTTTGAAGGAGTATCTATATTTATTGGCGTGATAGGAGGAGTAGGTGTATCTACTATAGTAGTATCGCTAGCCATAGGTTGGGATACTGTTGTCGTTTGTTGCTCAGAGCAGGCCACTAGCCCCAAAAAAAGGATAGTAGCCATAATATATATATAAACCTTCATTTATGCAGTTTTGTATTTAATAGGCAGCAAAAGCTCTACACGAGTTCCACAAGCTTCTCCCGTATCATTTTTTAAGTCAATGAATTTAACAAAATCTTCTTTGATTCCATAGTTCATAGACAGATATTGTAAGCGTTGCTCCGTAATTCCTACACCCAAAGATTGGTGTTTTTTATCAGATTTGAATTCACTCGCTTTTTCCCTACCTATACCATCATCTTCCACTATACATTTTAGGAAGTTTTTATTGTAATGTTCAAACATAATTTTGAGATGACCCTTTTCTGGTTTACGAAGCAGGCCATGTATGATCGCATTCTCAATGAAAGGTTGTATTACAAAGGTTGGAATCATAGTGAAATGGGTATCCTCCACATCTTCATCATCTATTTCTATATCAAAAGCCTCATTGAATCGACGTTTTTCTAATTCTACATAGTTGCTAATAAATTCTATCTCTTTTTGGATAGGTACAAAGGTTTCTCTAGAGTGCTGCAAGATAGTCCGCATTAAGCGAGAAAATCGAGCTAAATAGATGCTCGCAGCAGAATTATCACCTGTAGCAATTAGGCTTTGTATAGAGTTGAGTGAATTGAACATGAAGTGTGGATTCATTTGAGCATGTAAAGCTCTTTGCTCCAGTTCTGACTCTCTTACCTGTGCCTTTAAGCGGTTTTGACGAAGCATCAATACAGCTACAATTATACCTAACAGTATCGCAAAAATAAGCACAATAATAATCAAGAAGTTACGATTATTGACCAACTCTTGTTCCTTGTTTTGGAGCTCCATTGCATAGGACTGTTGTTGGTTTTTTTCGGAGAGTTCTAGTTTCTCACGTGCAAGACGTTCAGTTTCGTATTTAGTCTGAATTTCGGCTAATTGTCGGCTTTTGTCTCGACTGAATATAGAATCTTTCACGACACTGTATTTGCTATAAGCAATCAGCGCATTTCTATAATCTTTTTGAGCAGCATAAGCATCTGAGAGATCTAAATAAAGTTCTTTGGCTAGGACCTTTGCTCTAGCTATTTTAGCCATAATTACAGCCCGCTCTAAGTTCATCACAGCCAACTTGAAGTGCTCTTGTTTGATATTGACACGAGCCAACCCTTTTAGGGCTAATGCTTGCCCAGATTTGTCACCTAATTTGAGATAGATACTAGCAGCATCTTTTAGGTAGTCTTCAGCTTTATCCAATTCATCTTGTAGTATAAATACTTCAGATAATGCACTATATCCATAAGCTACACCCCTTTTGTTGCCTAACTTTTTACTGAGTGTTAGCCCTTTTTCCATAGCTAGCTGAGCTTCTTCAAGTAATTCATCTTGCAAATAGATTTTGCCAACATCAATATAAACAGAGGCTAGAGCTAACTGGTCATTCACATCCTCAAATACATTGGTGGCTTTATTAAAATAAAATAGTGCATTTTTGTAATCCTTTAGGTTGAAATAAGAACTGCCAATATAGCGAAAACAGGTAGCAGTTTGAGTACTATCTTGTATCTGCTCTGCAATTTCTAAGGCTTTTATATTGTACTCCATAGCCTTACTCATGTACCCTTTAGCACTATAAGCCAAGCCTAAATGAGTGTAAGCTGTAGCCAAGCAAGAAGAATTGTTTATTTGTTTGGCCAATTGTATAGCTCGAATAGAAGATTCAATCCCTTTTTCGTATAACCCCTCTGCATAGTAGATTAGTGCAGCATTATTAAAAGCATCACAGATCCCTTTGGAGTGTTGGATAGAATCGGCCAATGTTTTGGCCGCAAACAATCGAACTTTTGCTTTCTTTAGGTCTATATAATAATAGGCTAAAGTAAGTTGGTTGAGTGCTTGTGTTTTTAGGGTATCTACCTTAGTTGTTCGTACAACCTGTTCGAGCTTATCAATTGCTCGAATATATTGCCCTTTAGCACTTAATACAGTGAGTAGAGATATTATAAGTATTAAAATTCTGATAGGAAGTTAATTTTTAACAACTTTAACAAAAAGAATATAACATTACCAATAATACAGTATTTCAAGCAGCTTACAAAATTGTCGTTTTGCTTTCTATTATCTGGATTGATTTGTTATTATGTGGTTTAAGCAGTCTGCTAATTTGTAATTAAATAATTTGTAATTCGTAATTGAATCTATATGAAAGTAGAATTTTGGTCAGTAGGCAACACTAGTTTTTCTTACCTAAAGGATGGTGTGGGCATATATGAAAAACGTTTGAAGCATTATATCCCTTTCAAAATGGAGGTAATAGCAGATATCAAAAATGCTAAAAAAATGACCCAAAAACAGGTCAAAACCAAAGAAGGAGAACAGATTTTAAAACGCTTAGATAAAGGAGATCATCTTATTTTGTTAGACGAACGAGGCAAGAGCTATTCATCTGTGCAATTTGCCAGCTTTATGGATCAACAGCTACAGCAGAGCTATAAGAAGATTATCTTTCTGATAGGAGGGGCTTATGGCTTTTCGGATGCAGTTTACCAACGATCTAATGGGAAGATATCGTTATCTAAAATGACATTCTCTCATCAAATGGTACGTTTATTTTTTATAGAACAGCTCTACAGAGCAATGACCATCTTGCGTAATGAGCCTTATCATCATGAATAAATAAACAACTTGAATGCCCTTTCCTAGCACCAAAGATCCTATTGCTAAACTCTTCTTTTTTGCCAGTTTATTTACAACAGGGATTATCCTTAATGGTTATTTTCAAGTTTATTGTACACCTAGTCGAGATGCCAAAATAGTGCTTTCAATAGTAGCTATTAGTGTGTTAATGAGTACTCTAGTTAAACAAAAAGTACTAGAGTTTTTTGTTTTTATAGGTTTAGGCATAGGTTTGTTAGTTAATATATATTTGATGATGCTTTGGGGGGAAACCCTACTTTGGGGCATCATATGGATAATACCTTGGATAGCATTATTTATAATGTTATTGGTTTTAGGGAGCACAAGTTGGACGCTATTGTTGGGATTATATCTTTATCAGCAAACAGGAAATGCAATATTGAGTGCAATGGGTTTTGTTTTACCAACGCTAGTTATTTGGCAAGTAGAACAACGAAAAAAAATATGGCTACAACCTTTAATGACTATTCCGCTGAGTATTTCCTTAGTTCCTTTTATGCCTGTTATATTAACTTGGGATAGCATAAGTTTATACTTAAAGGGAACTAGGACTAATAGAATAGCCTTTTGGATAGGAATTGCTATATTAGGGAGTATAACAGCCTGGAAATATCAACAATATCAACGAATTGCAAGAATTATAGAGGATTACCCGGATGTAGAAATAGAGACGATAGCCATTGCTGAAAAACTTGAGAAAGAACCTTATTTCGAAAAGCTTTTGGGAGTTCATATGAAATACCATACCCAAGCTTGTGTTTATGATGGTAGAAGACCTCCTATACATGATCCTTGGCTAGTGCTTTTTTATAGAAATGGCAATTATCCTAAGGTTTTGGCTGATTTAGAGCTTGGAGATCGATGGAAAATGCACTTAGACTTATTTCGAGCAGAACGAATAACAGAAGAGTGCAGTTGCACTTATTTTATAGATCAAGAACATTATTGGACATCAAATAGTTTTCAATGGGCTTTAGGAGATTCTATCAGAATAGACTTCAGTTTTTAAAACACAAACAATGAAAGATACAAATAAGAGAGTTCACAGTTTTAGTGATGATATATTGGGGGATTTGGATGGAATAGCTTTGGCTAAACTTATTAAAAATAAGGAATTGAAAGCTGAAGAAGTCGTAGAAGCTTCGATTACAAGGGCCGAAAAAGTTAACCCTCGAATACATGCAATAATGACCAAGCATTTTGAGCATGGTTTGGCCAATGCTCATAAACATGAAGAAGGACCTTTTGGAGGTGTTCCAACCTTTTTTAAAGATATGACTTTGGTGGAAGGTGTTCCAACTTATTTTGGTTCTGCTGCTTTTCTCAATGCTAAACCTGCCAAGAAAACAGATCCTATTGCTAAACAGATTTTAGCACAAGGTTTTGTGAATATAGGAACAAGTACAATGCCTGAATTTGGGTTCACTTGTTCTACCGAATTTACACATCAAGAGGATACTCGAAACCCTTGGAATATTGGGCATACCGCAGGTGGCTCTTCAGGTGGTTCAGCTGCATTGGTTGCTGCAGGTGTAGTGCCTTTGGCTCATTCTGCAGATGGAGGTGGTTCTACACGTATACCTGCATCTTGTTGTGGTTTGGTTGGATTGAAACCTAGTAGAGGACGTATTCTTAAATCAAGCATGCTCCAAAAACAATTGGTAGATATTGCCATAGATGGTGTTATTACTCGTAGTGTGCGAGATACAGCATTTTTTTATTCAGAGGCTGAAAAATATTACAAAAATTCTAAGTTGAAACCTATTGGGGAAATTGATGGCCCTACCAAACAGAAGCTTAGAATTGGGTTTACAAGTGATTCTGTAAGTGGTTTAACCGCTGATGCAACAACAACTGCTGAATTGCATAGAGTAGCTAAGTTGCTAGAGGATTTGGGACATGAAGTGGAGGAAGTTAAACTACCTATTTCAGATCAGTTTTTAGCTGATTTTACTAATTATTGGGCCTTGCCAGCTTTTTATTGCAAGACTTTTGGTAAACAGCTTTTTGGAAAAGCCTATGACAAATCTAAACTGACTAAGCTGACAAATGACTTGGCTAAATATCATGCTAAAAATATACTCAAAACACCTAGTTTTGTTTATCGTTTGCGTAAATCTTATCGTGACTACAAAAAGATTTTTTCTAGTCTAAATTTGGACATTGTCTTGACTCCTACAGTAGCTGCAGCTCCTCCAGAAATAGGATATATGGCGGGAGATTTAGAATATGATGAGGTCTTTCCTCGTATGATAGAGTGGGCCTGTTTTACACCTTATTCTAACTCTTCTGGTGGACCATCTTTGTCTTTGCCTTTGGGGCATGACAAGGTAACTGATTTACCTCTAGGAATGCTGTTTTGGGCCAACCATGGAGAAGAACGACTGTTGTTGGAGTTAGCTTATCAGCTAGAAGAGGCTAGTCCTTGGAAGAAGATTACAGAGGCTTAAGTCTTATGGACCTGACTAATGAAATACAAGAACTAATAGAGCTTTTTCAGACTGGAAAAACCAAGGACGCTGAAAAAGCTGCTATTATGGCTGAACAATTGGGCTTGATTGAGCAATTTGAGGATTATTTAGGAGAGCTTAAGTCTTTTTTTGAGAACCTTTGGAAGTCTACTGCTAAAGCAAGAGTATTACCACTTTTGTCAACCAAATCTGGTTCGAATCCTAATGTATCTAAGGAAATTCAAGCTATCCAGAAAAGTATAAGGCGTGATCATACGGCTAAACAAGTAAGTGTGCAAGGAATAGCTGATCATGCTAGAAAATATTGGATATTATTTAATGCAAGTTTTAGAGTTAGATGGGAGACTATTTTTAGTCTTGAATATCTTGATTTGCAGATGTACAAAGGTTCTTTACCTAAACAGCTCATCTTATTAAAGAAACTAAAAGAAGTAGATGTTCAAGGAAACCAAGGCTTTGTATTAGATGACTCAATTGAATATTTGGGACGAGTACAAAAACTTAATCTCTCTGCTAGAAGGAAAACAGTTTTGCCTAAAGCTATTGGTAGCCTTGCATGGCTGAGAGAACTTAATCTAAGCTCAAGTGGGGTTGGACGATTGCCAGATGAGATAGGTGAACTGAAACAACTAAAAAGATTATATTTAGGTAGTTCTTTTTTAACAGAATTACCCAATTCTATAGGCAGTTTAGAACAATTACAGGAGCTAGAACTCAATAGTAATAAATTGGAAGAATTGCCCGATAGCATAGGTAACTTAAAAAAGTTAAGAATACTCAATTTAAATAGAACTAATCTAATGGTTTTACCAAAGTCTATAGGAGAACTTAAAAAATTGGAAGAACTTTATTTAGAAGGGAATGAGCTAACCCAAATTCCAATGGAAATAGGAGGGGCAACATTCTTAAGAGTATTAAAATTATCCAAAAATAGAATTGCTAATCTACCAACTTCCATAGGAAAGTTAAAACGATTAAAAACATTAGATCTATCTCAAAATAAGCTAATGAGTATTCCTGTAGAATTAGGACAACTTAAAAAACTAAAAGAGTTGAACCTATATAGAAATGGAGCAGACCCTAAACCTCAAGGATTCTTAAAAAAAGCTTACTATTTTTTTGTAGAGAACAATAAACTTTATGAGGATGATATCCCCAAAGAGGTGCTAGCCTTAAGGGAGAATGGCTGTAAAATATTGATATAGGCTATGCTAACTCAAAAAATAGAAAAACTAATTGCCCTTTTTCAGTCTGGGACAGCAAAAGATCTAGAAGAGGCCGCCTTATTGTCTAAGGAGGAGCATATAAGAATGGCTTTCAATTTGGAGTTGGAGGATTTAGTAGCATTTTTTAGAATCTATTGGGCCGATGCTCCTAACAAAAATAGACCTCGGTTAAACATTAAAAATGCAGATTTTTTTTATAAAATTTTTGAAGAAGCATATAGTAATCGCTATAGAGATTTTAACGAAGACTTTATTAAACGTTGGGAAATGGTGTTCAATGTTGATACACTAGAGCTTACTAAAAAAAGGAAGTTAGCACTACCTAGTAATATAGGATTATTAACAAAATTAAAAGAACTAAAACTAATTGGTCTTGATGAACCAAAACTATCTGAACAACTTGGTGATTGCAAATATCTTCAAAAAATAACGATCAAAAAATGTAGTTATGAGGCATTGCCAGACTCAATTGGGAAACTCTCAAATTTAGAAGAGCTAGTGATAGAGAATAATCACTTAAAAGAACTGCCTACTAGTTTATTTAATTGCAAAAGGCTTAAAGAAATAAGCTTTCAAGGCGCAGGTATAGAAAATATCCCAGACGATATTTCTAAGCTTAAAAGGCTTAAAAAACTTAGTTTATCTCTATGGAATCTTAAAGAATTACCTGAAACTATAGGTAATTTGTCAAGTTTAGAGGAATTGTTTATTTATTCTACTAAGATAAAAAATCTACCCTCAAGTATAGGCAATTTAGGTAAGCTAAAACACCTTTATATTGGCAATACTCAAATAACAACTTTGCCATCAACTATAGGAGGTTTGGCGGTGGTAGAATACATTTCTATAAAAGGCAATAAATTAAAGGCTATGTAAGTAATTTTTGTATAGAAAGGGAATTAGGAGTTTTAAAAAAAAATCAAGGCGAAGGTTCTGTGTCATAGCCTTAGCTATGGGATCAGGTTCTTTAACGATGATTTCTTTTAAAAGAACAATTTAACTCTTACAAATAATACTTGCATAACCTTTATTAACAAGCATACCTTCAACTATAGGGCAGCTTAAAAAATTGAATAGCTTAGATTTGAGCAAAAATAAATTAAAAGAGTTACCTATTGCTATAAGCAACTTGAGGGAATTGTCTACTTTAAATCTGAAAGATAACCTATTGATGGAAGTGTCTAGTTATTTAGGCGATTTAAGCAACTTGAGATGGCTCAATTTATCCAATAATGGTATAGATTTGAATCCTCCTAAATGGACAACCCAATTGTATTATCAAATATTTGGAGGCGATCGTTTGCGTAGAAGAAACTTACCTAAATCAGTGCTAGCCTTAGAGCAAAATGGCTGTGAAATTACTATATAGAGTCCAATAATTTAGCGACCATAGGATTCACCTCCTTAGGGTTTACTTTTCCCTTAGTTTGGCGCATAACTTGACCTACAAAGAAGCCTAAAAGCCCCTTTTTCCCTTTTTTATACTTAGCAATTTTGTCTGGATGTTGTTGCAATATTTCTAAAACCAATGCTTCTAAATCCTCCTCATTGCTAGCTGCTTGCAAAATATCAAGTTTTTTTGCCAACTCTAGAGGTTTACGATTTGGGGCAGCTACCAATGCTGGAAATAATTGCTGCTTAGCCACCAATTGATTGACCTGATCGGATTCTACCAACTGGATTAAAGCAGCCAGTTGACTTGGTGATACCATAAAATCCTGTATAGCTAGTTGACTTTGATTTAAGTGTGATTTTATGACGTTGCTCATCCAGTTAGCAGCTGATTTTGGGCTAATTTTTTGAGCTACTAAATCCAAAAAGTATAGGGCTAAATGCTTATCTTCTATTAGTACATTAGCATCATAGTCAGAGAGCTTGAACTCTTGAGTGAATTGCTGAAAAAGCTCTTGAGGTAATGCTGGCATTTCTGCCCGAAGTTGAGCAAAATAGTCTGTACTCAACATTACAGGTGGCAAGTCTGGGTCTAGGAAATAACGATAATCATGGGCATCTTCTTTGCTTCGTAGAGAGGAGGTAGTTCCTTTTTGAGCATCAAAACTTCGAGTTTCTTGATCAACTGTTTTTCCTGATTCTAATAAATCTATTTGAGATTTTCGTTCAAACTCTATTGCTCGTTTTACATTGCGCATAGAGTTCACATTTTTCACTTCTCTTCGAGTACCTAATTCTGTAGTTCCTTTTTTACGTACTGAGACATTGCAATCACAACGCAAAGAGCCTTCTTCCATATTGCCATCACTGATTTCTAAGTAGCGAACCAATTGTCGGATAGCTGCTATGAAAACATGTGCTTCTTCAGGGCTAGATAGGTCTGGTTCGCTCACGATCTCCAAAAGAGGCACACCAGCTCTATTGAGGTCAACCAAAGAATAGTTAGGATCTTGGTCATGTATAGATTTACCAGCATCCTCTTCCATATGGATTTGATGTATTCGAATCCGTTTAGTCTCACCATTTTTTAGTCGAATATCAATATAACCATCTGTGCAGATAGCTTGATGATCTTGGGATATTTGATAGCCTTTAGGCAAGTCTGCATAGAAGTAATTTTTACGATCAAAATAACTTACCTGATGAACCTCACAATTGAGTGCTAATCCGAGTTTAGCCGCTGCTGCTACCTGTTTTTTATTGAGCCTAGGCAAGGTGCCAGGATGAGCTATAGTCACAGGGCTAACTTGTGTATTTGGGGCAGCTCCAAAATTGTTGGCATCTCCACAAAAGGCTTTGCTTTTGGTGTTGAGTTGCACATGGATTTCTAATCCTATAGTTGTTTCGTATTGATCGTAAATAGACATTTCTAGTTCTTTGATTTTGATCGGATAAAGGTAAATAGAAGTAGCAAAATAGCCAAACCTATTAACCAATAATACCATTGAGTATTTGATTCAAAAGTTAAAGCTGAAGTATCTCCATGCAATATAAATGGAGCCCAAAATGCAGGATGTGCTGCTATCCCTTGGCTGTTTTCGATATAAGTTAGTTTTGCCTGTTGAAGTGCTTTGTTTTTAGGTAGACCATCTTTTAGGTTCAGATAAAAATACTCCATGATATTTGCACTTGCTTGATCATTGATTGGCCAAAGAGTCATGACTAAACTAGGTGTACCAGCATACATAAAACCTCTACCAAGACTCATAACGCCTTCTCCATTTTGATATTTGCCATAACCTGTTTGGCAGGCACTCAAGACTACCAATTGTGCATTAAGCATTAGGCTAGGAAGTTCGTAAGCATAGAGGAGGTTGTCGTTTAGAGTATCTGAGTTTTCAGCAAAGGCAAGTGCAGAATAATTAGGTTGTTTGACATTGATAATACCATGCATGGCTAAGTGGATTAATCCATATTGACTAGCATTTTTCTTGAAAATAGCTTCATTAGCTTGAACGTTTTTATAAAAAGAACCTTCAAAATTATCTTGTAAGAAAGATAACTCTTTTTGAGTGCCTTTGAGTTCCTCTAGGCCTTTGCGGATGACTTGAATTGAGCTTGATCTATGGCTATAGTTTAATGTTTTATCATAGTTTGGCGCAAGTCCTAAAATCTTTGAGTTATAAATACCTTGAGTTGCTTTTTGGACACATTCTAACCATAAACTTGCAGAATAGCTATAACTTGTTTGATAGGTTTGGAGCAAGTAAGCTAAGTATTTATAGTCTATAGATTCAGATACAGGAGCACTGAGTAATACTTCAAATGGAATATAGGCTATGGTGCCATCAGGAATGATGATAAGTTCTTCTATTTGAGCTTCTTCCAGTTTCCCTTGCAAAGGAGCTATCAACAACTGATAAAGTTGATGAGCATTTTTAGTGAATTGTGTGTAGGCTGCTTCAGGTTTTTTTTGCACCAAAGAAGGATTTATTAGCGTTTGATATAGCTTATCTATAGGTTCTGTAAGCTGTTGTTTCGAAAACTTATGCCAACTAGCATTTTGAGCAGTAATAGCGAAAATATGCACAAAATTTTCGCTGACCATATATTCCACTACTGCTTGTTTAGTAGAGTTTAACCGCTTTTGTAGCGTCGCTATAGATGCAATTTGTTCATTGTGCTTGAGTTGGTAATATTTAGGATAATTTTTTTCTAAATGTTTTTTGAGTTGGTCAAGCTGAGCCCTTTTTTCAAAAATATACTGTTGAGATCGTTTTGCCTTTGTGCTATCAGCAATCTGTTTTGCTTTAAAAAGCTCTGCCTTATAAAAACTTATATCTTTTTGCAAACTCTGTTCTTGTTTCCGTAAGCTATCTGGAACATTGCCAAAGTGGTGTGCTTTGTCTTCTTTCAGCGCATCCATTAGGAGCATAGCCTTACTTTTTTCGGAAAGGGCAAAAGCCTCTTCTAGCCAAGCTGAATTTTGGTCTTGAGTATATAAGTTATGCAGCAAATCAATAGCTTCGTTATAAATTTGGGGAACATTGTTGAGCAACAACATTTTTGCTCCTTTGGTACTATAGTCTTGCCTAAGTTGGTCAATGACCTCGATTGCTAATTTTAGATTTTGGTAGCGTTCAAGTTGTAGGTCCAAATCTTGAATGGTTAGCTGCTGGTAAGCCTTATCTTTTTGGATAAGAACCTTTAGTAATGTTTTATGATCATTTGTTGCTGCTATAATATCTTGTCCTTCTTCTAGTTCTGCCCCCGCCATTAAAGTAGCAATGGCTTTTTGATACTTTTGAAGTGCTTGCTTGGGGGTTCGATGCTTAAGCTGAAAATTACCAAAAACTAAGAAGGCTTTTGCCACTCTAGGCAAATTTGTGGCATTCAACTTTTCTAGAGTTATTTCTAGGCTTTCTAAAATTTCAAATGAAAGTATACTATCATTCTGAGATAGACTAAAATCAGCAAGCATTATTACAGATTCAATGTTACGAGAGGCATTTAATAGTAGATCAAAAGCCTCAGAAGCTTCCTTAGGACTAGAGGATTGATCTTGCATAATATTCAAGTTATGGTCTATATAGATTTTTAGAATAAAGCCTTGTAGACTACTGTTGGTATCTTGAACTTGTATCAATTCCATCAACTTAGATACTTCTTGGAGTAAACGACTTGCCTCTTTCAAATTACCTGCTTGGACATGGCATTTATACAATAATTGTAAGGAGTTTATTTTTTTGACAGTGGAGAGTGTTGCAGATAGTAGTAAGGTTTGTTGAGCATAATCTATAGCTCGATCAATATCTCCTTTGGTAAAATAAATATCAGCTATTTGTGCATAGGTGATTTGTAATGCTACTTTTGAAATTTTATAATTAGGATTGTTTTTCAATATTTGGAGTAGTTCAAAAGCATAAATTAAGGCCGTTTCAAAATCTTGTGTATGTCCTATATGAAAGTTGATATATTTTTGATAAAAAGGAATTAGCTGGGAGGGAGTAGAGGCAAGAGCTTTTTTTGCTTGGCCTATAGCTAAATTATAAAAGTAACCTACACTATCTGTTTGATGACTATAATAGCAAAAATTGCCTAAACAAAGATTAACTCTAGCTTCTAGAGCCAAGTCATTTTGTTGCTGTGTATATGCTTTAAATTTATATAAGATTTGTGACCATTTAGAGGTTACATCATAATCACTTAATAGATGATTTTGTAATGGGAGAATTTCTTTAATGATAGGGGGAGTTAGAAATTTGTCTAAGAAATCTTGAATTTCTACATCTTCATCCTTAAAGATGGTCATAAATGTAAATTGTAGATGTTTTGTAGCATCAGTACAAGTATCACATTCTTGAAATGCTAAGAGCGTTTGACCAATAGCTTGGTTGTATTGCTTTTGATCTAAGAGTTTTTTTAATTGAAGGTCCTCTATTTGTGCAACTGTATTTTGCACTAAAAAAAATCCTATTATGATAAATAAATAGGATAAGAGCTTTTTGTTAGTTTTCATATAGGGTTAGGATATTATTTAATGGATATGTGGGGCAAGAATTTCTGTAGAAGGTTTACAGCTTTTAAGTTACAAAACTTATTACCCCTTACGTTTTTAACCCTTCATGTGAGGTGTGAAAAAATGAATAAATTTTTCGATAGCTTCAGGTCGAGTTTTTGTGCTTTTGTAGAGTTTAGCTAATTCGTCATATTTTGGTGTCAAGAGTTGAACTTGTGCAGTATCAAGAGGCCTTTGAAAATATATTAAAATCATCCCATTTAATACGCATTATATTTCTATGTGTAGCATCAATCTGATAACCATATTGAATGACTTGTTTAAATACTTTTAGGGCTGGTTCTGTAAGCGTAAACCAGTTATTGTTCTGCATATGTTCTATGAGCCCTTTAGTAGTGTTATATTGGTAATTATCTCGTTTTTTAGTCTGTGGAATATAGACTACTCGAATAGCCTCCACAAAATCTTTGACTTGTTCAGGTTTTATTTGACTAAAGTCTTTTATGCTAGATTGATGGAGTGTAGTTTGTAAGTTTAGATAAAGATCTATACGCTTCCTCCAAGAAAGGCCCATTCTTTTGAAGAGCTTTTTCTCTGTTTGATTCTTATTATAATTAACTTCTAAATCTGCCCATTCGATTAGTTCATCATGGTGTTTATACCATACTGCACCAGATTCTAGCATAAGGTAAAACTCAAGTCCACTAGGCAATGTAGCAAATAAAAGACCTGGAAAATAGTCACTTGCACAGTTTTTTAGTGTAATATCTCCAAATAAGTCCTCATATTTAAGCAATAAACTTAAAGCACTAGAAATTCCTTTGAATCCATTGAATGGACTGGCAAGAGTATCCCATTCTAAGCTTTCTTTTATGTAGGCTATAGTGGTTTTGTGCAAACCCTTTTTTAGATTGAAAAAAGTTTCTATTGCTTTGATTAGTATATCAGGATTATTTTGCTCGATAGCCTCTAAAGCTTTTTGCTGTAAAGTATTGCCAGTTCTTAATTTTGCTTTGTTTATTGGTGTTGATTTCATGGGGTTATTGGATTTAAAGTTTTACTTGCTCCACTTACTCAGTTGATTGAGCAGGGCCTTTAAATCCTTAGGCATAGGAGCCTCAAAAGTCATTTTTTTGCCTGTGCTAGGATGTTTTATAGTCAAGTTGGCAGCATGTAAGGCTGCCCTAGATAGGAGAGGACGTTCTTCCTCATACTTTCCTAAATTGAATTTGCGCTTCTTTATTTCGGAAAGGAATAGCTTGTCCCGTTTACCATAGTCTTTGTCAACAACCAATGGATGACCTATATGCTTTAGGTGTATTCTTATTTGGTGTGTACGACCAGTTAAGATGCTAGCTTCTACTAGGCTACATTCCTTGAAGGTATCCAAAACTTTATAGTCTGTGATAGAAGGTTTTCCTTTTCTGTGAATGGTCATTATTCCTGCCTTAGTAGGGTGTCGAGCAATAGTAGCCTCTATACGACCTTCCTTCTCCATAGGACAACCATCAACTACCGCCCAATACAATTTCTTAGTACTGCGTGATTCAAACTGTTGGCTAATATGTTTGTGTGCTTCTGCTGTTTTTGCAAAACAGATAGTGCCACTCGTCCCTTTATCTAAGCGATGAACTACAAAAATTTTCCCATATTTCTTTTCCAATTCATTATACAAATTGGGTAGGTCTGGGCGAAAGCGATCAGGAATGGTTAAAAAATTATAATGCTTGTTAACTACCAGTATATGGTCATCTTCGAATAAAATATCGTAGTTTTTTTTCATTCTTTTTGTATAGGATTGAACCTTTTTAGCTAAAAAAATATTGTATATGTCGTTACTTAGTTTGTTTTTTAAACTAAGTGTTGTATATTGCAAATAGAAAAGTACTATTTATTTTTAAATAAACACTCAAAGATAATAAGAGCCTATTTAATTTTATACTAATTGTTAATATGAAATGCCAATTTATAGATCTAATCAGCTTTTTTCATCACAATAGCTAAGGCTATTTCTCTAAAAAATAGCCTCAATCTCTAAAAATTACATACTCAAATTATTCAAAATTATAATATTAAATAAGTTCTAAGCAAATTATCAATAATCTAATCTTATGAATACACTTTCTCAACGATATCAAACAAGTTTATCCTTACTGACTGATCTTTACCAGATTACGATGGCTTATGGCTACTGGAAGTCTGGCCGCCAAGATGATGAGGCAGTTTTTCATTGGTTTTATCGAAAAAATCCATTTAAAGGTGATTTTGCAATAGCTTGTGGTTTGCAAGATGCGGTAGAATATTTAGAAAACCTAAAGTTTTCGGATAGTGATATAGCTTATTTAGGGAGCTTGACTGGGTCTGATGATAAACCATTATTTGAGCAAGGTTTTTTGGACTATCTGTATCAAATGGAATTTACCTGTGATGTAGATGCTGTGCCAGAAGGGACTATTGTTTTTCCTCACGAACCATTGATTCGGATAAAAGGGCCATTGATTCAAGCACAGTTGATCGAAACACCTTTGTTGACTATCATGAATTTCCAGACCTTAATAGCTTCTAAGGCCGCTCGTATAGTAGATGCAGCAGGTAACGATACTATATTGGAGTTTGGGTTGAGACGAGCACAAGGGATCGATGGTGGTTTGTCAGCAAGCAGAGCAGCTTATATTGGTGGTTGTCATGCTACTAGCAATGTATTGGCTGGTAAGTTATTTGATATTCCTGTCAAAGGTACACATGCACACAGTTGGGTAATGAGCTTTGATTCAGAGGATGAAGCATTTAAAACTTATGCTGAGGTGATGCCGAATAACTGTGTCTTTTTGGTAGATACCTATGATACTGTAGAAGGGGTGAAAAAGGCTATAAAAGTAGGAAATGGGCTTAGGGAGAATGGTTATAAAATGATGGGTATTCGCTTAGATAGTGGCAATTTAGCAGCATTGAGTATTGAAGCTCGAAAGTTGTTGGATGCTGCTGGTTTTGAGGATGCTGCTATTATTGCTAGTGATAGTTTGGATGAGTATAGAATTGCAGAGTTGAAAGATAGAGGGGCTAAGATAACGATTTGGGGAGTAGGCACAAGATTAGTTTCTGCTTATGACCAACCTGCTTTGGGAGGTGTCTATAAATTGGCAGCCCTACGCAAACCAAATAGTGATTGGGAGTATCGTGTAAAACTTTCTGAAAACCCTATAAAAGTATCTAATCCTGGAATTCTACAAGTTCGACGTTATTATCAGTCTGATGATAAACCATTTGGAGATATGATTTGGAATACGGAAACAGAAGTTCCCAGTTCTAAAATCCAAAGTTTTGATGGCAGAAAGGTGGTTGCTGATGAACGAATTTACGAAGATTTATTGCAACCGATTTTTCAAAAAGGGGAGAAGGTGTATTCGTTACCCTCTATTCATGATATTCGACAGCGAACTATAGATCAAATACAATTGTTCCATAATGTGAATTTTGGATTTTATCCTGTTGGACTAGAAGAGCAGCTCAACGAGCGTAAACTTACACTTATCAAAACACTCAGACAACAGTAAATTTATAATGTTGAATGCTAAATGTTTGAATGTTGAATTCTTGGGAAAAATAGATTGATCGCTTGACACTTCTTTAGAATAGAATGACATTCAAAATAAAGATGTGTTAAAATACTTAGTAAAGGATTCAAGTTCATAATTAAACATTTTTTTAACAAATTATTCATTTTAATTAGAAAACAAACCATGGCTTATACCTACGAATATCCACGCCCTGCGGCAACTGTAGATTGTGTTATTTTTGGATTAGACAACAGTCAAGATATACGTGTGTTGTTGATAGAACGAGCAGACGACCCTTTTAAAGATCATTGGGCTTTGCCTGGAGGTTTTGTAGATATGAATGAAGATTTGGACACTGCTGCAAGACGAGAACTGGAGGAAGAAACAGGAGTTGTTAATGTGTTTATAGAACAATTGTATACATTCGGAACTCCTGGTAGGGACCCTAGAGGGCGTGTCATTAGTATTGCATATTATGCCTTAGTTAACCTAGAAGAACATCCTGCACAAGCTGCTTCTGACGCCAAAAATGTAAAATGGTTTAAGCTTTCGGAGTTGCCTAAGTTGGCTTTTGATCATGATAAAATTATGGATATTGCCATTAAACGATTGAATGCAAAGGTGCGTTATCAGCCTATTGGTTTTGAGTTATTGCCAGAACAATTTACCTTGACTCAGTTGCAGGAGTTGTATGAGAAAATATTAGGCAAGTCATTAAATCGTCGCAATTTTCGCTCAAAAATCCTAAAAATGGGTATATTAGAACAGACAGGACGCCAAAAGGATGTTCCTCACCGACCTGCTCATTTATACGAGTTTAATAAAGAAAAATACGAACAGCTAACTAAAGAAGGTTTTGAATTTGCAATTTCGGAGCCTCGTGACAAAAAAGATTAGGAGATGAAAACGGCGCCATTACTGCTAATGATCTTATTGTGCTTTTGTGCTAACTATAGTACAGCTCAAGATACCCATTATTGGACACAACAATATGGCGCACGTGCAGCTTTTTTGGGAGGTGCAGCTATTGCTGGATTAGATAATAATAGTTCTATTTTTTACAATCCTGCTAACATTGCATTTATCAGGGAGTCAACGGTTTCTCTGAATACAAATGTCTATAAATATGAAGATATTTCTATCAAAAATGGAGCTGGAGATAGCCTTGACCTGCGTTCACAGCGATTTAGTTTACATCCTCAAATGCTCTCAGGTCTGATAACTAAAAACCCTGGAAAACGTTGGCGAATGGGTTTTGCCGTCCTAACTCGATATCATGCAAATTTTGATATTAACCAGCAACATGTTGCGGAGTATGATGTAATTCCCTCACATGGAGGTGATGAGGTTTATTTGGGCTCTGTAGAGCTACAAAACCATATCAATGAGACTTGGGCTTGTTTGGGAATGGGCTATCAGATTACAGACTATTTATCAGCAGGTATTACAGGGATTGTATCTTACCGAAATCAGAAGCATGTGAATGCTTTTTCGGCTAGAGCCTCTTATGACAAAGTTACTCCCAATTCATCACCTTTTTTAGCTTCCCATACCTACGATTTGGAGATGAGGCTAAATAACATTAAAGCCTTATTTAAGGTTGGTGTCCATGCTCGGTTTGGCGCTTGGAGGCTAGGGGCTACATTTACAACACCATCGCTTAATATCTGGGGCGAATCTAGAGTTCAGCGAGAATCAACGCAAAATAATATTCAACCTGATCAAGATATTAGCAAACTAGACCAACAAAGGCAGCTTAAAACTAATTTTAAGCAACCCCTGTCGGCAGGATTAGGTGTTGCCTATGAGTATAAAAAAGGATTGATTACTGTATCTGCTGAGTACTTTGGGCCAATAGCGGAGTATCAAATGATTAAAGGAACAATTAGTAAGGTTGCATATCCATCACCTCCAAATGGTTATGAGGGAGAAGATTTTGTAAGTATGTATAATAAAGCTGATCAAGTTATTAATCTGGGGGTAGGTTGGGAGCATAAGCTGACGGATGTATTTACCTTGCATGCGGGTGTTCGGTCAGATATGAGCTATAGACGATCTAGTTTTTCGCAAAACAGATTGGCTATCAATAGTGCTCCAATTGATTTATACCATGTTTCTTCAGGTGTTTCGTGGAGAAGAAGAGCTAGCTTTTTTAGTTTTGGAGTGGACTATGCCTTAACTATAGAACCTAGAATACAGCAATTGATTAATCTTACTTCTCCTACTATAGAACAACGCTTGTTGGGGACTAGAGATGCTTCTGCAAAATACAGTGGGCACACTCTAACCTTATTGATTGGCTATACTTACTTTTTTGCTTTGCAATAATTCACATAAAAAATATTTACTACCTATAATGAAAGTCTTAATTCTTGTTGATCTTCAAAATGATTTTTGTGCTAATGGTGCTTTAGAGGTGCCAGATGCTAATGCTGTAATTCCTATTGCAAATGATTTGATAGAAAAAGGAACCTTTGATTTAGTCATTGCGACACAAGACTGGCATCCTGCCAACCATAAGAGTTTTGCAGCTAATCATCCTTGGCGAAAACCTGGTGATTTAATTGATTTGGGTGGTTTAGAGCAAATATTATGGCCTATACATTGTGTGCAAGATAGTTTTGGGGCTTTATTTGTTAACGATTTAAACCATTCAGCGATTGATTTCGTCTTTCAAAAAGGAACAGATGTAGAAATCGATAGTTATAGTGGCTTTTTTGATAATGGAAAGCGGAAGGCAACAGGTTTAGGAGCATTCTTATCAGAAAAAGGAGTAAAAGAAGTCTATGTATTGGGTTTGGCTACTGACTATTGCGTCAAATTTACAGCATTAGATGCTGTAGAACTAGGGTTTAAGACCTTTTTGTTAGAAGATGCTTGTAGAGGAGTGAATTTGAATGAGGGAGATGTAGAGAAGGCATTAGATACTATGAAAGAACAGGGGGTTATTTTATTAAACTCTAAAGAGTTGATATAAAATTTCGCAGTTAAAGAAAAAAATATAATAAAAATTTGGTTAAATCGCTTGTGGTTTAATGAAAATTTTTATCTTTATGAAATCTTTGTGTTTATTTGTTTGGGTTTTTAGTACCCTTCCTCTGAGGAGAGGAAGGGTTTTTTTATTTATAGGAGCTTAGTTTAGTTATTTTTTTATTAAACAACTATTTAAAATAGTTGGATAGAATGGATAAAAAGAGTTATTTTTGAAAAATAAAAATCTACTAATTTATAAAACAATAAAAATGAGCACCAACGCCTCAACTCCCCGAAAAATTGATGTCCTACTAAGTAAATATGGTGAGAGTCATGTGAATCCAACCAACAAAGCAATTCATTGGATTTGTATTCCATTGATCATGTTTTCATTGCTAGGAATGCTTTATACAATCCCTTTTCCTATAACAAAATCCTTATTTGCTAATTGGGCAATGGTGTTTTTGGGCTTAACCTTAGTTTATTATCTAGTATTGTCTATTCCTATCTTTTTAGGATTTGTAGTGGTAGGAGGGGCAATGGCTATTGGTAACCATTATTTAGGGTTAGCATTAGGCGACAATATGTTGCTCCTATGGGTTTCTATAGGTATTTTCTTTGTGGCTTGGGTATTCCAATTTATTGGACATAAGATAGAAGGGGCTAAACCTTCTTTTTTAGAAGATTTGCAGTTCTTGCTAATTGGCCCTGCTTGGTTATTACATTTTTTATACAAAAAAGTAGGACTAAAATATTAAGGTTATTTAGAACCTAGTAGAGAAATATAAAATAGGCCATCCTTTTAGATAAGGAATGGCCTATTACTTTTAATTAGAGATTAGTTTAGTGAGAATGTAGAGCCTGCAGCCCCCTTATCAATAGTTGCTAGATGTCTAGCATGATCTTTAGACTGGTTTTGACCATAAACAAGTAGTTCGTATTCTAGGTTATTGCTTAACTCTAATGATTTTTCTTTGCTAGGTTCTATCAATAATATATTTTCTGATAGTGTTTTTATATCCTTCCAAATTAAATAGACTGATTGCCCATCGTTGTTATTTTTTAGATTGATAGAGAATTTTTTAGATGCGTGTTTCTTTGCGGCATAAGCTTCTCGTTTTGCTGCATATTGTTTCATGAATTCATCTGAAGCCATGTTTCTAGCACCTTCTGGATCATCTAGATATGCTGAAATTTTGAAATGTTCATTAATGTTAGCTGCTCTTTCAAATGTTAGTTGTCCTGTATTTATAAGAGATTTATTACCTGCATGACTTGCATTAAGTTGAACATCTATAGTATAATTACCTTCCGGAAGTGCGATAAAGGCATCTACAAATAGTTTAGAAAAACTACCATTAGGATTAGTTTTTGTTGGGTCAGCAATTAACCAGATATTGTTACCTGTTATGCTCTCCATTTGGAAACTGTGGGTGATTGTTTGTTCGTTATTGATAGTTACACTCAGTTCAAAGGTAACATCTCCAAAACTTAAGTTATTGTCTTTTATATGAGCTGCTACTGCAGACATAAGTTCGATAGTATCACCATCCAAAAAACTTCCAGGTGTTCCTGCTGCTATAAATTTAGGTGCTTGGCTTGCGTCTGTAGACCAGATTACGAAAGATAGGTTCTTGGACATAATTGTATGTGTATTTGTATGAATAATTATTTGATACAAATATGGAACATATACAAATATTTTGCAGGTGTATTTTTTTTAATACTTAAAAGACGAAGATCCGTTTTGAGTAGTTTGATTGTTTGTAAAGCGTTTGCTAATAGTGTGTTGTGTTTGTTTTGCGTTTAAAGTTTGATCTAGCTTTTATGCTTTAGATTTATTGAGTTTAAGAAGTTGTAAGTGTATATTTTGCACCTGAGTAGAAATATCTTCTAGCTCAATATTTTGAATGACAAAATCAGCCTTAGCTACTTTTTCTTCATCCGAGATTTGTTTATTAATTCTATCCAAAACAGCTTCTCTAGTTGTATTATCTCTTTTCATGACACGAGCTATCCGCAAGTCTAAAGGAGCAGTTACTACAATAATTTTATCTAAACCAAGGTAAGAACCTGTCTCAAATAGAAGAGCTGCTTCTTTTAGACTATACAGACTTCCATTAGCTTCTTGATCTATTTGCCATTGCATACCATCTTTAAATACTGCTGGGTGTACTAAGCCATTGAGAATATCTAGCTTAGCTTTATCCTTGAACACAATATTGGCTAAGTAGGCTCTGTTTAGTTGATCATCAAGATAAGTTTCTTCTCCAAATTGCTCAATTAAAGCAGTTTTGAGTTCTGTATCATTATTCATTAACCATTTTGCTCGATCATCTGCATAATAAACAGGAATACCTAAAGTTGCAAATTGTTTGCAAACAGTTGTTTTTCCGCTACCTATACCGCCTGTAATACCTATTTTTAGCATTTTTTTAAAGATTTATTATTAAGATTAAGGAATGTATAAAAAAAATAATAGAAAATTGGTTTTTGCATCAAAAAAATGGTATTCTTGTAAGGAACATTGGATCGACAAATCCTATATTTAATAACTCTTTTTTAAACCTTTATTATTATGCATAAACAACGATTAATCATGACTGTTTGCGCAGCTATTGGAATTATAGCTACGTTTTTACCATGGGCTTCTGTTATGGGTCTAATGACTGTAAAAGGAATTGATGGTGCTGATGGATATCTCAATATTATTTTATTTGGTGGAGCATTGGCTCTTGCCCTTTTAGGAGATAGAAATGTACCTCAAGGTGGTGGAATGATGTATGGTGCCTTAACTTGCTTTGCTCTTGCAGGGTTGTTGGGTGTATACAAAGTAGTAAGCCTTATGGGTGAGTCTATGGTAACTACTGGTTTTGGGCTTTACTTGATTGCAATTGCTGGTGTTGCTGGAGCTGTAGTAGCTTTCATCATGAAAGGTGATGGTGCAGAAACTGTGTAAACAATCAGAAAAACATATTATAAGAGCAACAGCCCTAAAGCTGTTGTTTTTTGTTTTTAAGCTGTTGGCTTAAGACGAAATGAAAAAGCAACTACTTCAAGCAAGTGGTTGCTTTTTTTATAAAAAAATGAAAAAATGCACAAGCAAAGAATCTGGATGTGGTGTTTTGGCGTATTAGCATTGATAGGATTATTTTTGCTATGGATTGAGACTATTGGAATAAGTTTTAGTGGTTGGGATATGGGAGCTATGGGGTTTTTGGTAGTGGCTATGATTGTAGTCGCTATGGGGTTAGCAGCCATAGATAATAGAGAACAATCTTTAGGTTATATACAATTGCTGTTGGCTTCTATTTGCATGGGCGTTTTTGCACTGTTTTCAGGTTATAACTTATATAACTTATCTGTTACTATTGATGAGCTTCAATCTATGTCAGGCCCTGCAGATGTAAGAATGGGATGGGGGATTTATTTAAGTTTTGCGGCTTCTTTGGTTTTTATCGTTGGTGCTTGGATACTCAGGGATCCTAATCCAGAAAAAGCTAGAGCTAATTGGACTAATGATGATATTTTGGATGATTGGTAAATTACAAGAATAAAAAAATGAAGAAATACTATTGGTTTATAGGGCTTAGTTTGTTTCTGATGAGTTGTATTGCGCAACCTCAAATAGTGACAAAAGAGTATAGTTATTTAGCTTTGGGAGATTCTTATACAATAGGGGAGAGTGTTGCTGTAGCCCAACGGTGGCCTATGCAGTTGGTGGCTAAACTAAAAAACTTAAATTGTACCATACAAACGCCTAAGATTATAGCTAAAACGGGTTGGCGCACAGATAATTTGTTGAATGCTATAGAGAAAGAACTAAGTGGAAATGAATCTTATGACATTGTTTCTTTGTTGATTGGTGTTAATAATCAGTTTCAAGGTAAGTCAATAGGGGTTTATAAAAAAGAGTTAAAGGCCTTATTAGATAAGGCTAAAAAACATTGTAATCAAGGCAAAAAGGGAATGTTTGTGCTCAGTATACCAGATTATGGAGCTACACCTTATGGAGAATCTAGAGCTGCTGAGATTGGAAAAGCTATTGATGAATGGAATGCTGCCTGTGAGGCTATTTGTAAGGACTATGGAGTGCCTTTTTACTTTATTACTGAAATATCTAGAAAAGGAGCGACAGAAGTTGATTTAGTAGCTGAAGATGGATTACACCCTAGTGGGAAAATGTATGGCTTGTGGGTTGATGATATCACAGGTAGAGTAAAGCAATTATTGCCAAAGAACTAAGAATATCTCAATTATTTGCTAGAATTCCTGTATTTTTGAGGTATTGGTAATGTAGAACAAAAAAGAAATGAGCCGAAATCAAAAAATAGCAGTAAGTGAGTATTTTTATAGCTTACAAGGAGAGGGGAAAACAATGGGGATTCCTGCTATCTTTCTGCGTTTGACAGGTTGTAACTTGATGTGTGGAGGTTATGGTGTTGAAAAAGATGGGAAGCTTAGGGATGGAGCTACTTGGCTCTGTGACACTATCAAGGTTTGGATGAAGGGGACAACCTATGGTTTTGCTAGTCTTGTAGAGCTGTTAAACAAGGATATAGACTTTATTCAGCGACTCCAAAATGGAGTACATTTGGTCATAACAGGAGGTGAACCACTCTTACAACAAGAACGAATTGTTGCCTTTTTGGAATATATAGAGCAAGAACATGGCTGTAGACCTATTATAGAGATAGAAACCAATGCAACGATACAACCTTTAGATACTTTGGATGTTCGGGTTCAGTATTGGAATACTTCTCCAAAACTAAGTAATTCAGGTATGCCTAAGCCAGAACGAATTGTCCCAGATGTATTAAAATGGTTTGCCCAAAACCCTAATACTATGTCTAAAATTGTAATTGCAGAGGAGAGTGATTATGATGAATTAGAACAAGATTTTATAGCTAAAGGTTATATTGATCCTAAACAAATAGTATTAATGCCAAGTGCTGATAGTATAGAGGAACTTTTGGCCAAAAACCAGTTAGTAGCTGATTTGTGTATTCAACATCAATTAAGAATGTGTACCCGAATGCATGTAGAAATTTGGAATCAGTTGACAGGTGTTTAGATTTGTTATTGTTTTTTGAGTTGGAATGCATCGTTCATACATAAATGAGCACACTGGAAATACGCAAACGGTCTATAGTCTATAGGGTGAAAACGAATGTTAGCTAAACTTATTTGTAATCCTGTACAATCATACTGCAAACAATAATCTACTATTGCTTTGAATATAAATGGGATAGTTTGAAGTAGTTCAAAATGTTTATGTTTGGGACGTTCTCGTCTATATCCATCTATTAGCTCTAAAGGCAGTATATCTTTCAAAATTAGTTGTTCTTCTTGAAAAGGCGTAAAACTAAGTTCTACATAAGAAAAAATGCCTAACCCACCAGTATATTTTGTAAACCTTCTACTTTTAGAAATTGGAGTTTGTATTGGAGAATTGTTTTTTTTAGGGAAAAAAGGTATGATAAGTTCTAAACTGTCATGTAAAAGTAACTCTTTGGTCCAATCCATTAGCTGCTCAAAATCTTTGGATTCCGTCAATCTGTGACCTTTGAAGAGTTCTTGTCTATCTTTGAGGAGGAGTTGTGCATAATCAGAGGGGATTGTATTATCACTCATATCAAAAAATGGTTTTTAAGATAGTTTGGGTGGCTCCCTTATTGGCTTCAATATAGTTTTTTGCTGCTGAGGCTATTTGTTTTAATTGCACAGAGTTATTCAACTTTTCAAACTTTTGTAAAAGAGCTGCTTGATTTTCTATAGCAATACCAATTCCTTGTTTTTTGAGATCTATAGCTTCTGCAAATTTTTGATGTTTGGGACCAAAAAAAACCGGAATCTCATAGACCATTGCTTCTAGTGTATTGTGGATGCCTGCACCAAAACCTCCTCCAATATAAGCCACTGTTGCATACCTGTACAAACTGCTCAACATGCCTATATTATCAATGATTAGAATAGCTGAATTGATATTAGGACTACTAGAGTATTTGCTGTAGTTAAGAGAGCTTAAGGTGCTTTCGAGTTGCTGAATATGTCCTTTGTCAATGTTATGCGGAGCTATAATTATTTTCCAACCTTTAGGGAGCAATTGTTGATTGATTAGTTCTTGTAATATGGCTTCATCCTCAGGCCAACTACTGCCACAAACTAAAGTAGGAGCGTTGCCACAAAACTGCTCGATAATGGGAAAAGATTTAGCAGCTTGTTTTATCTCCAAAACTCGGTCAAGCCGTGTGTCTCCAGCTACTATTACAGAGGATAATGCAAAAGGTTCTAAGAGCTTTTGGGAGGCTTCATTCTGTACAAATATATGCTCAAAATAGGTTAAAATTTGCCTAAAAAGTCCTCCGTACCATTTAAAAAACACTTGGTTTGCTCGAAAATGAGCAGAGATTAAAACAGTTTGAATATTGAGTTGGTGTAGATTGTTGAGATAGTGATACCAAAATTCATATTTGACAAATATGGCTAGTTTTGGTTGTACTATATTTAGAAATTGTTTAGCATTTTTAGAACTATCGGCAGGTAGATAATATATCCAATCGGCTCCCTTGTAATTCTTGCGAACTTCATAGCCAGATGGCGAAAAAAAAGTGAGTAGTATTTTGTATTTAGGGTGTTGCTGTCTAATCTTTTCTAATAATGGTCTTCCTTGTTCAAACTCTCCTAAAGATGCGGCATGCATCCAAATGATAGGTGCTGTATTTTCATTTAAGCTTGTTTTTAGTTTAGCCCAAATGTTTTTTCGACCATTGACCCAAAGTTTTGCTTTTGGGCTGAATAAGGCGGCTAAATGGATGGAAAAAGTGTAGATTTTTACACCTAAACTGTAGAAAAAATGACTCATAAACTATTTTGAATGGGAGAGAAGTTACTATAGTTATTGATGTGCAAATTGTAGGAAAATTCCCCTAGCTCCTTATTATAAAAGGGGCTAGGGGAATTAAACCCTATATGTGATTCTATTTTCCTTGACTATTTTTCCACAAATGCTCTAATAATTAAACGTGTATTAGCAGGATTAGTATTGGCAGTAAGTGTTACTGATTTTGCTTGCTGATTACTTTTTCCTTTAGAGTTGAAGGTTACTTTTATTTCTCCTTGAGCTCCTGGTGCAATAGCCTCTTTAGGCCATTGAGGGACTGTACATCCACAGCTACCTTTCGCATTTGTTATTTTTAGTGGGAATTTACCATTATTAGTAAATTTGAATACATGACTAACGGCATCACCATGTTTGATTTTACCAAAATCATGCTCTGTTGCCTCAAATTTCATAGTAGTGATTGGAGAGTTGTGCTTAGATGCTTCGTTTGGGCTAGGTATTTTTCCTGGGGTTTTAAGATTTGAAATGCCTTGAGTAGGTAGCTTTTTGATGATTTGTTCAAGTTGCCCCATAGCTGATTTCATTTGAGCTAGTTCTGTTTTTAACTGCTCATTTTCCTGTTCTAGTTTAGTGATACGCTCATTTAGAGCTTTCTTGCTTAGTTTTACTTTTTGAGCTTGAGTTTGACTACTTATACCTATCAGCAGTACTAGGCTAAGGCAAAGCCCTTTTATCCAGTGTTGTGTCATAATAATACTATTTGTTCTGATTAAAAAAATTCAAATTACGTTGAATATCAACCTCTTTGTCAAGAGGTTGCCCTTGTTCGAGATAATTTAC
The DNA here is from genome assembly GCA_024222455.1 of Aureispira sp. Classification (GTDB taxonomy): domain Bacteria; phylum Bacteroidota; class Bacteroidia; order Chitinophagales; family Saprospiraceae; genus JAAEPD01. The sequence continues at coordinate 3,900 of JAAEPD010000652.1, read as the reverse complement.
AAAATAATTGGCAAAAAATGGTGCCAAATAAGAACCTTTGGCGCCTAAACCATTAAAAATATACATAGATTGATGTATTGGGTGTTGTCCTAGAAATGGGCGACGATCACGTACAGTTGGACGAACTGCTGCTTGATGATCTACTATTTCGAAAGGAAGGTTTAGACCGGACGCAAGGCGTTTCGCTAGTTGTTGTTGTTCTATATCTGTGGGTTCTGTAGTCTCATATTTTCGGATATAAGAACTGCCAACCCAATAAATATCATCATACAAATGTATAATAAAAACGTCGTGTTTGATCAGTTTATTTTGATGGGGATAGTTTGGAATGCGTACTAAAATTACTTCACCTTTGGCAGGCCAAAAAGGGAGGTAGTTGAAAAAAGGATTTTCCATAGCTTGGTAGCCTTCGCAAAAGATTATTCGTTTTGCTTTTAGGTGCTTGTATTTTACACCATCTTGATCTATTTGTAGTTGACTATAGTCAAAGTTTTCTTGTAAATAGGCATCTTGGTTTTGTAGTTTTTGGCGATAAGCTTTCATTAAACCTAAGAGCTGGACTTGTCCTGCTTGTTTGAATTCTATAACACTTCGAGCATTCTGAAAGGCCTCTGTATTTTGCAATCGTTCTTCTTTGAGAACTATATAGGGGGCTAATTCCAGTTCGCTAGAGCGTTGCATCCAATCATTTTCCATTTTTGGGCTAGATAGAATCCATGTTACATTTTTTTGTAACATGATCTTGATCCCTAGTTCTTGTTCAAGTTCTTGATAAGCAGATTGAGCAAAGGGAATAAGTTGATCTATTCGCCAACTTTTGACAAATCTACGTCCTGTGATTGGATTGACTAGGCCTGCTGCGAGTTTGGAGGAGGATTGGTGGAAGTTGTTATCCACTACAACTATATTTTTATTTGCTTTGAGCAAATAATGACTAACTAGTGTACCTGCAATTCCCTGACCGACTATAATGTAATCTAGCAATGTATTTATAATAATAAATTATGTTAGTAAATATCTGATAAACAAAAAGTAATACTATCTTTATTTTTTATGGTCATACTCTATAAGAGAGATAGACTATTTTTACCTTAATTATGTTTAAACCTACAAAAAAAGTTGACGAATCATGCGCAATATATTAAAATTTGATTTTTCTAATCTACGAGGCGATTTTTTTGGTGGACTAACCGCTGGGATTGTAGCTTTACCTCTTGCATTAGCTTTTGGTGCTCAAACCGAGTTAGGCGCAATGGCTGGTTTGTATGGAGCTATTGCTATTGGTATTTTGGCTGCTTTGTTTGGAGGTACTCCAACTCAGATTAGTGGACCTACTGCTCCTATGACAGTAGTTTCTGCTTTAGTGATAGCAGATGCTGTGCAACATATGGGGGCAACTAGTGCCTATGATCCTGAAGTATTTGCAGTGATTATTGCAACTTTCTTTCTTGCAGGTTTTTTGGAGATGCTGCTAGGGTTTTTTCAGATTGGAAAGTATATAAAATATATTCCATACCCTGTAGTTTCTGGGTTTATGTCAGGGATTGGGGTTATTATTGTGATCACACAACTCTTTCCTATGATGGGCTATAATGCCGCAAATGACGCAGAGTTGGCACAGCAGTTTAAGTTACAAGCAGAGGAGGTTATATTAGAACACATTCTAAAAGAAGAGGCGGAAGAAGGAATTTTGGTGTTAGAGAATCTACAAGCAACAGAAGATCGAGCGCATGAGATTACGGAAGAACGTATTATGTCAGAGGCTGCAACTTTAGCTAAGTCAGATGCTAGAGGAGTTGTAGGGACTTTTAAATATTTTGGGCGTGCAATCCAATTTATCAATTGGTGGAATGTCTTGTTAGGGTTAATTACGATTTTTATAGTATATGGATTTAAGATGATAACCAAAGCTGTACCTAGTTCTTTGGTGGCTCTGGTGGTTGTCACCTTAGGTGCTTATTTTTTGCTAGAACCAGGAATGGTTGATGTTATTGGGGCTGTAGAAAGCGGTTTGCCCGAAATACATATAGGGTTCTTTTCCTCTTTTCTGGATTTAGGACGCTTAACTTTGATGTTTGAATTCGCAATTACATTAGCAGCTTTAGGGGCTATAGATTCTTTGCTGACATCTGTAGTTGCAGATAATATTACAAAGACAAAACACGATAGTAACCAAGAGTTGATAGGACAAGGTATTGGTAATATGGGGGCTGCTATGTTGGGAGGTTTACCTGGTGCAGGTGCAACTATGCGTACTGTTATTAATGCAAATTCTGGTGGAAAAACTAAGATATCTGGTGTTTTTGCTGGATTATTTTTATTAATAGTATTGTTAGGATTAGGAGGGGTTGTAGCCTATATTCCTAAAGGTGTATTGGCTGGTATTTTGATCACGGTAGGTATCGGGATTATAGATTACAAAGCCTTTAGACACTTGAAAAGTGTACCTAAATCAGATGTGTTTATTATGTTTACGGTATTAGGATTGACTGTATTTGTTGATCTTTTGGTAGCTGTGGGTATAGGAATGGTTTTAGCCGCCATGTCGTTTATGAAGAAGATTTCAGATGTAGTAGAGCACAATTCTTATTCTGATGAGCTTACTGAGTTTTCTCCTGAGATGCCTTGGGATGATGAGGGTGATATTATAGAGCGTATTGGTGATCGTGTGTATATCAAGCACTTAATTGGGCCACTGTTTTTTGGATTTGCATCTAGGTTTCAGGATATGGTCAAGGCTTTGCCTTCTATAGAAGTTGTGGTGATACGGATGGGAAGAGTGCCATATATAGATCAGTCTGGCCAATATGCTTTGGAAGATGCAATTATGGAGTTGCAAACTAAGGATATAAAAGTGGTGTTTGTTGGGCTGCATGGTCAGCCTTTAGATATGGTTAGAAATATTAATTTGGTGCCTGGTTTAGTTCCGGAGGATCATACGTTCAAAAACTTTGAGGATTGTACTGTTTGGTTACAAGAAACTATGAAAGATCTTAGTCTAGACACGAATAAAGGTGCTACAGATAATGATTTGAATGCTAATCTATAGACAGATTCCATAGCAAATATAGGATATGAGATAAAGTGTGTGCCTTATTGGTACACACTTTTTTTTGTTTAATCGAGCTCTCTAGCTTTTATAAAATATGGACTTAGACAGTTCCTACAGATATTTCGACCATGTGTACGCATCAAGGTGGATTTAGTCTCTGGATAAACTTGTCCGTGACGTGTCCAACAGTCTCCTGGAGCATGGGACAAAAATGCACGACCACATTTATTACATTCTACCACATAGCTTTCGCTCAACTCTATATAAGCTTGATCTACCCGAGCACCTAGAGGAGGATTTTTCTTTGTAATCTTAACCGTAATACCTTCTACGGTGTCGAATATTGATTTGATTCGATCAATGATTCGCTGCCCTATAGATTCTATAAGTTTAGAATTTTTTTGCATTTCTACCTTAGTTATACGGTAGATGGTTTCGTAGTTGACGGTGTGGTCTAGGTTGTCTTCGTAAGCTGCATCATCAAAGTCAGTTTCTATGAGGACATCTACGATATAGTTGCCTCCAATAAGTTGTTCCTCCTGATAAAAACCATGATAGGCATAAAAATGCATGCCTTCTATTGCTATTAGTCCCACTTGCTATGTTTTAGTTTAGGTAAGTGTATATTATATTCTTTTATCCAAAGATATATAATATACTAAGGATTCATAAGAAAATATGTTTTGGATGAGTAGGGAGCAAAAAATATAAGTCATCCCGAATTTTCTGTAAGCTAGTAAATATGGTATTTAGCCAAGAGGTTAGATTATAGAAAAATTACTAGGACTGTGCAAACATCGAGGGTTTAGTATATAGAATAGGACAAGCCATATATAATGACTTGTCCT
>JAAEPD010000651.1 GCA_024222455.1 Aureispira sp. | reverse complement strand
CGATGCTTTAAAGGCGCGTATGGGTGGAGCTGCAAAGGCTAACGGTGTTATTACTACAGGGGATAATATAAACTATACACCTATTGGTATGAGTCCATCAGACCTAAAGATTATTGAAAGTGGAGATATTAAGCTGCGTAATTTATGTATGCTTTACGGTTTAGACTCTAAACTATTTGGAGATCCAAAAGCATCTACTTATAACAATCAGTCAGAGGTAGCAAGAGCAGCGTGGAATAATTCAGTGATACCTTTTAATAATAAGATAGTATCTTATTTAAATACTTTTGTTACAGCTAATCATAATAGAGTACAAGGCCTAACTAAATCAAATGGTTATGAAATAGTATTTGATACTAGCCATATACAAGAGTTACAAAAGGATAAGAAAGTAGAAGCTGAAAAGAATAAGATAGTTATAGAGGGTATTACGTCTTTAGTTAGTTCCAATATGTCAGACGATGCAAAGGTTATGATGTTAACTAAGTTGTACGACGTAGAAGAGGATGAAGCTCAAATACTAATAGAAACAAATGGAAACGATAGCGGACAGACTAACGAAGGAGCAAATCAAGAAGCTCAAGGAGAAAACCAAGAAGGAGAAAACAACTCAAACAGTTAATAAGGATGATTTGCAAGGAGTTAAATAAAGAAT
>JAAEPD010000650.1 GCA_024222455.1 Aureispira sp. | reverse complement strand
TATGGCGCATACAATGCCATTTTAATTCTTCTTCGTATATTTCACAGACGTAGAAGTAGAGTTGTATGAATTGTAGAAGTCGCATTCCTCAAATTTACAAAATTCGCTTCTACTTTTTATTTAGCTCTTGATTCGCATTAACTATTATCTACTACTTTTATACTTTTCCGAAGTTTTTAAGTTAATTATAAAAATTAAAATATACTCTAAACCTTTAAATCTTGGGTGAGTGGGCTAACCACTCACCCTTTTTATTTTCCTTCAAAAGCATCAAAACATTCTTTTAGTAATGCTTCATGAGCAAGATCATCGTGATATCTACGAGAAAAATGAGCAGGCACTATTTTTTTGATCTTAGCCAAACGTGCTACCTGCCCTGACAATCGAGCTGTACTATGATTGTTTTTGAATGCCAATTCTTGATCAGCATCAGCATAATAAGCTTCCATATAGACCTCATCTGCCCCTTCAAAAAGTGTTGTGATACGTTGATGGTTCTCAGGAGAGCCCAAATGATCCATAATATAGCCAAGTTTATAACCTGCTACTTTTTCTATGCATTGAAAAAGGTCTTTGGCAAGAACAGGAGTCCCATGCACATCTATACTTAAATCGGCATCATTTTGTTCATAAGCAGCTTTCAATGTTTTAACCCATTTTCCGCCAGGATAGGAACAGTTTTTTAGGTTCATCTTTATTTTTGCAGGCTCCTCAAAGAGGTAAGCAATAGTGTCTATTCCGTGATTGAGTTTGGTATAACGTACTTGAAAAGCATCTGTTTGGTAAATAACCTGATTTTGGTAGCCATCTACTTTTTCTAACTCCCATTTTGGGGCCTTTAATTGATAAACTTCTATTTGGTGGTTGTCATGAATTTCTCGAATCTCATAACTAGCATTATCAGGATGACCTTCTATTAGTAGATTCCAAGTGAAGCCTTGTATCTTATTTTGTACATTTTTAGCTAAACCTGCTGGTCCACAGATAACAATCTTACGTCCAATGCCCAACTGATGACGTAGAATATGGTCAAAATTGATAAAATGATCAATATGAGTATGGCTTATGAATAGCGCATTGGTGTCTCTACAATCTTTGACGGAAAGTTGGCTGGCATAGCCACAATCGCATAGGTAATTCCATTTGTGATTCTCAAAATTGAGCATTAAAGAGATGTCTTCTGTTCGTAGATTTTTGAGTGTTGCAGTAATCATGAGGGTATAGTTTTTTATTAAATTGCTTAATTTTCTTACTGTAAACTCTAAAGAAGGCTTAATAATTCAGATTATGCAAAAATAATGTCTAATGAGGTTGTTCTTCTAGCTTCTGAATAAGTGTTTCTGCATAAAGATAGGCATCTTCTGGCCATCGGGCAGTTATTAGATTTTGATCAATACAGACAAAAGGTTTTTTTGCATAGAACCCACCTCGTTTGAACTGTTTGCGATTCTTTAGGTTTCTACAGATTTCATCCTCAACATATTCTGGATAGGTTCTATAATAGTCTCCTAATTTCCAAAATGTAATATAATAAGCTAGTTTTTCTAACCGTTTGATTAGCCCTGTTAGTTGGCGATCATATATAATGCTTTTATTGGTTTTAGGGTCAATTGTTCTTGCCAGTACAATAGAACCATGGCATATCGCCCCAATCAGTTTTTTAGACTGATCAAACTCTAATACTTTTGCTCTCAATGCCTCATTTTCTAGATATTGCCGCATTCCTTTGGCATGTCCACCAGGTAAATGAATCAAGTCATATTCAGAAACTTGTATATCACTATATAGTATAGGGTTTATAAATGCTGGATCTAGCTCTAGCTCTTTGTATATTTTGATAGCTTCAGGTTTTGCCCCTAATTTTCCAAAGATAACTCCTGTTATCAGTTTTGGGTCAACTTCTCCCTTTTCTCCATTTTCAGTTGCAAAAATAACTTGATAGCCTTTATCTCTAAAGAGTTTCCATGGTACAGCAACTTCTGTTAAGTCAAAATCTTTATTGGGAAGGGGAATTAGGATTTTAGTAGAGGCCATTTTTTTATTTTTTACAAAGTGGAACCCAAAGTTAAGAATAGTCCGTAAAGCTCATTTTTTGCAACAAAAAAAATAATTAATAATGATGATGTTTTACAATTTGCTGACAAAAAATGAACTCTAAATTTGATGATTTTGGTCACTTAGATAAAAGGGCGCTTCTTATTTGACTGTTTATCAGTAGTTTGTGGACTTAGGTAATTAGGGTCAAAAAAATTGAATAGATTGAATATACTTGGGTGTAGTTGGTTGTTAGTCAGTTATTTATATGCTTGCTTGAGGGGATAGTGACTTTTGTCATTTATGCTAATGATCAAGCTCATAATTTGCTAATCTAGCGAGCTATATATTCACAGCAGAAAGAATGGAAAAGGGGAAGATACTCTAATTGTTTAGTAGATAAATATTGAGAGTATATAGAAAAAGTTCTTAAAGATTTATATCTAATTATTTTGTTGGAAAGGGGGGCTAATAGTTGATAATTTACTTGCTGTTTGTACTAATGCAATATTAAGTTTTTTTTTAAAAAAAAAAGTGAACATTTAAGATGTATTAGTGTTTGGTAAGTGGCATATATAATGTCACATAGAATTATTATTATTATTTAAAGTATTTTAAACTATGTTTTCTAAAGCCTGTGAGTATGGAATAAAAGCGACCGTTTATATTCATAATCAATCGCAAAAAGGTAACCGTGTTAATCTAAAGAGTGTAGCTAAAGCAATTGATTCACCTGTTGCTTTTACTGCTAAAATTTTACAATCTTTAACTCACAATGATATTATTACTTCCACTAAGGGAGCAACTGGAGGGTATGAAGTATTGAGTCATCATTCAAAAACTAATCTATTAGAACTAGTAAAAGCTATTGATGGTGATAAAATATATAATGGTTGTGCTTTAGGTTTTGAACACTGTAGTAGTGATAAACCTTGTCCTATTCATGCTGAATTTAAGTCAGTTAGAGAAGATTTGAAAGAGATGTTACTTTCGACAACCATAGAAGGGTTGGCAAGAGACCTAAGCAAGGGGAAGGCCTTTTTGAAGGAATAACAAAGCTTGAGCTGTCATCTATCAAATCTGAAAAAAGATTTTTATCAGCATTAAATTAATAAAAAGAGATCCTCCATAAGAAGATCCTCTTTTTTGGCTAGAAAACAGATAAAAAAGTCCGATATATTGTAGTGTTACTTTTTTTAATGTCAACTCAGATGTTTTTGTCTGAATTACTAAAGTGAACTAATTCTACTCTAACACAACTTTAAAAGCCCCACGATTTAGCATTGGGTTTTTGATACTTCTAATTAGGTATCAAAATAGACTCAAGGATCATATTCCATTTATAAATTTCTTTAAGAACTAAGAATCAATCTATTGTTAGTTGATAACTAAGAGGAGGTTATTCTTTTTGAAAGTGAAAATTAATTTATAACAAAATATTTCCATTATGAAAAAGCTATTTTTATTGGTGCTTTCAACTGTATTTGTGACATCAGCTATGTTTGCACAACAGTTTGATCTATCAGCAGAAATCCGTCCTCGTTACGAAAACAAGAATGGATTCAAGTCATTACGTGCTAAAGACCAAAAATCAGGCAATTTTATATCTCAACGTACACGCTTAAACTTTGATTATAAGCATGGTAGTCGTATGGCTTTCAAAGTAGCACTCCAAAATGTATTTGTATGGGGTGATGCTGCTACTATGTCTGTTAACAGTCAAGTGACATCCTTACAACAAGCTTGGGCAGAGGTTTTCTTGATTGATAAATTATCATTGAAATTAGGTAGACAAGAAATTGTGTATGATGATCATAGAATTTTTGGTAATGTAGGTTGGGCACAACAAGCAAGAAGCCATGATGCATTTCTTATTAAGTATAAACCAAGTGATAAGCACAGATTGGATGTAGGTTTTGCTTACAGTGCGGATAACCAAGGTGGGGTAGATGCATTGTATAGTAATGCTGCTGGATACAAAACATTTCAATATGCTTGGTATCATGGAGACTTCGACAAGATTGGTTTGAGCTTTTTGGCTTTGAACACAGGTATCCAATATTTGAAAGATGCAGGTTTATCTACAGAGACAAAGAAAACAACTTTTATGCAAACATTTGGTCCTAGATTGACTATGAAGTTTGATAAGTTTAGTGCTGATGTGTCAGGTTATGTACAAACAGGAAAAGCATTAGAGTCTGATGTATTTGCATACAATGCTGCTTTGAATGCTAGATATCAAGTAATTGACATGCTTACTATTGGTTTAGGTGCTGAGATGTTGTCAGGTAAAAGCATGGATGACACTGATACTAAAGTAAAATCCTTTGCACCTCTATTTGGTACTAATCATAAGTTTAATGGTTGGATGGATTACTTCTATGTAGGGAACCACGGAAACTCAGTAGGATTAACAGATGTTTATGCAACATTTGTTTTAAAGAAAGGTAAGTTTTTAGCTAAGTTGATTCCTCATGCCTTTTTATCAGGAGCTAATATCTTTAGAGGTACAGAAAAAATGGGGAGTTACTTAGGCGCAGAAGTAGATTTTATGCTTAAATATAAAATTAATCCATCTGTAGCAGTTAGTGGTGGTTATTCTCAAATGATTGCATCTGAAAGCATGGAAGTCTTGAAAGGTGGAGATAGAAATGCATTTAATAGTTGGGCTTGGGTTATGTTTACTTTCAAACCTAAACTTATTTCATACAAGTTTCCAGAAAAAAAATAATACTTCAATATGAATAAAAAGAGCCAAAGCTATTGAAGTTTTGGCTCTTTTTGGAAATGATATTATTGTGACTTTATGATAATTAAACATCGAATCTAACATGAAAATTAATATAATGATGAACTCATTTTTGCCTGAGGTGAATAAGCTTCCTAAAGGACATCCTGTAAAGGTATATTATGAGGAAGGGGCTTTGATAGAAGGACTCTTAGCAGAATTGTCTGAGGTAGATGCAAAAGTTGATTATCAAAAGTATTTCAACATATTCAATCAATTGACAAGTATTGAAAAACGGTTTTTACGAAAAGAAAACCAACTCTTCCCTTATCTCGAAAAACATGGATGGAATGGACCAAGTCAGGGTATGTGGTCTTTTCATGACAACTTAAGGGAACAAATTCGTTGGATAAATCAATTCAATGCGGATAAGAATATAGACAAGATAGTCGAAAGTATTCCTTTCTTGATTGATGGTATCAAGCGATTGTTGTCTACAGAGGATTCTCGCCTGTTTCCTAATGCTATGAAACTGATAAGCAAAGAGGAATGGGAGGAGTTTTATGAAGGGGATGAAGAAATTGGTTGGATGTTGGCAGAAAAACCAGCTCCTTATCCTGAAGTAGTGGAGGAATATATTCATCCAAGTGAGGATTTTACAGAGAGAGAGTTGCCTTTTTCTTTGGAGAATACACATCATTATGATGAAGGGTATATGACACCAGAGCAAGTGAATATGATATTCAAATTTATGCCCTTAGATCTTACCTATGTTGATGAAAATGATAAGGTAGTTTTTTATAACAGAGGAGAAGAGCGAGTGTTCCCTAGAAGTAAGGGAATCATAGGTCGTGAAGTTCGTTTTTGCCATCCACCTAAAAGTGTGGATATGGTATTGCGTATAGTGAAAGAGTTTAGAGAAGGAACTAAAGATAATGCAGAGTTTTGGTTTAACTACAGAGAGCGAATGCTTTATGTAAGGTATTTTGCTATTCGAGACAAAGAAAATAACTATAAAGGTGTGTTGGAAATGTCGCAGGATGTTACAGATATCCGAAAACTAGAAGGCGAAAAACGCTTGTTAGACTGGGATTAATAGATACTTGGAGCATAATGTTATGCAACTGAATTAGAGAAATGTTGACAGACAAGAAAAATTCGGATGTATTAACTTATATATATAATTTATTAGGATAACAGAAACCTAAGGTGTCAACTTCGGCTGTGCATCAAGTTAGGAGTGGGCATTTAAAAAAAACAACATTAATTATGAAGATGAACACAATTTTTAAGTTGGGAGTTGCTTTAGCATTGTTTTCAATGTTTGCACTTACATCTTGTGGTGGTGATGAGGGCGGAAAAACAACAACAACTACTACTACCACAACTACTGATAATACAGATCCTCCAAAAGAAGAACCTAAGGAAGATCCAAAAGAGGAACCAAAAGTAGAAGATAAGGCTTTGGCTGATAAAATGACTGCTGGTGAAGCTGTTTATACCAAAGTATGTGTGGCTTGTCATCAAGCAAGTGGAGAGGGTGTGCCTAAAGCTTTTCCTCCGTTGGCAAAATCAGATTATCTTAATGAAGATGTAGATCGTTCTATTGAGATTGTCCTTAAGGGTAAAACTGGTGAAATCACTGTAAATGGTGAAAAATACAACAGTGCAATGACTCCACAGGCATTAACTAGCGAAGAGGTTGCAGATGTATTAACTTATGTATACAATTCTTGGGAGAATAATAAGGCTAATGTAACTGTAGCAGATGTAGAGCGTGTGAAAAATGCGCACTAAAAATAAATAATATTTTAGACTGATGATTAGCATAATACTCTTTTGATGGATTATACAATCGTCAGTCTAAATGTTTTGTGAAATGATTAATAAAAGACAGTTAGAGAAAGGATACTATAGATTTTTTTAGAAATAGAGAACAGTAAAAACAGCCAAAGAAAATTTGCTAATATTTTAGTATTAAGGTGGCTTTCAAAGAAATTCTGTAGATCGTTAATTCTTTAATTGAAACCATAGGAAAGTAGCTTGAATAAGCTCAGCTCTTTCCTTCAAAATAAAAAACAATGAATATTACAGAAGAAAAGACCGTAGCAGAAGTTGTAACAGAAAACATAAAAGCAGCTCATGTATTCAAAAAATATGGAATAGATTTTTGTTGTGGAGGAGGAATCTCTATCCAAAAAGCTTGCGCTAAAAACGATGTAGACTATGTAGTGTTGGCTAAGGAGTTGGAAGCTATTGATGGGCAAGTACCTAGAGCTTATAACTATGATAATTGGGACTTAGATTTCTTGATAGACCACATTGTTAATGTGCATCATAGCTATGTAGCAGAAAGTTTACCTTTACTTGCTCAGTATTCAGCTAGAGTGGCAAAAGTACATGGAGCTCAGTATGAAGAAGTAATTGAAATTAATAGACTGTTTATAGCTGTTGCACAAGAGTTGTCTGCACATATGCAAAAAGAGGAACGTATTTTATTCCCATTCATTAAGCAGATGGTTCAAGCTCAAAAAGAAGGAAGTCCAGCACCTAGACCACCTTTTGGGACAGTTAATAATCCTATCCGCATGATGGAGATGGAGCATGAAAATGCAGGTGAAATCTTAAAAGAAATTGCAAAGTTGAGCAATAATTATACACCACCAGAAGGAGCTTGCAACACATTTAGAGCGCTTTTTGCCAAATTAGATGAGTTTGAGCAAGATTTGCATCAACATATACATTTAGAGAATAATATCTTATTTCCTAAAGCTCTAAAATTAGAGAATAGTTAAGATAAACAGGATCGTCATAATATTCCTTCTATCGTATTCAGTTAGGGTAGGAGGATTTTTTATATAAAAAAGTAAGGTTAATCTTTTTGATTAATTTGTTGAAATTGTGTCCACAAACGAATGGCAAGCTGATCTTCACAATCTTTCAATAACGTGTTTATAGTCTTATTCATGGGTTTATGCAACCAGTTAGGAGCAATTTCTTGCATAGGAACTAGTACAAAACGTCGTTGATGCAAATAGGGATGAGGGACAGTTAGGTTTGGCTCTTCTATAATTGCATCATTAAAAAACAAGATATCTATATCAATCATGCGTTCTCCCCAATGTTGTGTTCGAATACGCCCTAAAGATAGTTCAATAGCTTGACAACGAAGCAGCAGTTCTTGAGGGTTAAAATCCGTCTCTATCTGCAATACTTGATTTAAAAAAGGTGTTTGATCTTCTACTCCCCAAGCAGCTGTTTCGTAGACAGCTGATTCAGCTACCAAACTACCAACACTATTGGCTAAAGCCAGTCGAGCTTGATCCAAATTCTGGTAGCGATTCCCTAAGTTACTACCAGTTGATAAAAAGCAAATATTTTTTGTATTCAATCGTAATTATTTTAATAAATGGACTGTGTACTTTAGGCTTGAAAACCCAAAACAGCAGTGAAATTTTCTAGCATTATTAGAAGAACTTCTCAAACTATAGTTGATTTAAAACCTCTAGAATGTTTTTGTAAATAGGCATTTTGGTCAATAACTCATCTTTATCTAAAAATACAGCCAACTCGATATCTTCTTCAGCTTGTGGAGTCAGTTCCGTGTCAGAAGTATGCATAGTGTACCATGTGCTCCATTTTAGTACACGTTTTCCCTTTCTGTTTTTGAAAGTATGGTAAGTATGTGTAATAAATTTATCGAGAGTTATATTCTCAACACCTGTTTCTTCTTGTACTTCTCGGATAGCCGTTTCCTCCATTGTTTCCCCTTTCTCTGTCTTTCCTTTTGGCAAATCCCAGTATCCACCTCTATAGATAGCTAATATTTTGCCACTTTCATTGAATACAACACCACCACCTGCTTGGCGTATTTTGAATCTTGAAAAGAAATCTTCTCGCAACTGTTCTACATCTGCAGAATGAATGATAATAGACTGATAGTTAGCTCCTTTTTCTAGATTATCTATATAACGGTGCAAGTTCTTTTTGTTGTGGGCATAAGAAACCAAAAGGTTTTTTAAATCCTTGGGGTCATATTGTTTTGCTTCTTCACTGCTCACCAGTAAAAGGGGAGTCTCGTTGATGTATATCTTATACATGAGCTAATTTATTTATTCTTTTATACTTAAATTCCTATATTCCTTTTATATTGAAATACTCTACAGGGTAAAGATACCTAGCTAATTATAGAAATAGTAATTATTTGAATAAAAATATGAGTCTACGTTATCCAAATATTCATCATTTTAGGGGAGATCAAGCTGAACAGTTTTTTGGTCGAGATAAGGAGGTGGAAGCACTCCTAAGATTGCTTAAAGTGGAGGCTTATGGATTGTTGTTTGCCAAAGCAGGTATAGGCAAAACATCTTTGTTGCAAGCTGGCTTGATTCCTGAATTGAACAAACTTAGATATTATCCAATATATGTAGATTTTACAGCAGAGTCAGGAACACCTATAGAAGTAGTTTTGAAAACACTAGTAGAGGAGGCTAAGAAAAAAGGTTTAGAGCAAAAAATAACCACATCTTTAGCACTTTGGGGTAATGATAAACCTGTGAGACTCTGGGATTATCTAAAAGCGTTTGATTTGGCTTTGGATAATGAGGATATCACACCTGTTTTAATTTTAGATGGATTTGAGCATATTTTTGACCACAAAACAACTCTTGTAGAGGCTTTTGTAGAGAGTATTTCAGATCTTTTGTACCAACGTTTGCCAACCGCTGTACAAAAATCTATTCGGGCTATACCTAGAAGAGAACGAAGTCTTCAACACATGGCTTGGATGGAGCCTCTAAAGTGGAAAACTCTATTTTCTGTACAATCAGAATATTTAGATCAAGTAGAAAACCTGACTAAAGCAATTCCAACCTTATTCAATAATCGTTATCAACTCAAGGCTTTTGATTTTGAACAAGCTAAAGATGCCTTAGTGCTTCCTGCTGCTTTAGTTGATCCTAGTTTTGATACTCCTTATTTTGAATATGCTCCAGAAATCTTAACGGCAATATTTAATGGTTTAGCTGACCATAGAGGTGAGATAGACCCCTTTCAGCTTCAGATAATAGCGCATCATATAGAACTGCAAGTTCAAAAGATGAAGACTACAGAATCTGTGACGATTCCACTTGCTTTTTTAGAGGCTTTTGGAGGTGTAGAAGAGATTTTATCGAATAATTATTATCAACAAATCCTGAAAGAAGAATTATCTGGAAGTGAATATACTTTAGCTACGCATTTTTTGGAAGAAGGCTTGATTGTAGGTGGAAAATTAATCAGTTTGGCTGCTCCTATAGCTGAAACTCAATTCAATATTACTCCAAAGCTAATTACTAAGTTGCTAAAAGTGCGATTGATTCGATTTGGGCGAACACATTTAGGTAGAACTTATGAACTTTCGCATGATAATCTAGCAAAGCCCATTTTTGAAGCTTATCAAGAGAGACAGCAGGCTGAATATCAACTTGAACTGAAAAAAGCAGAGGAAAAGGCAGAGGAAAAAAGAGAGAAGGAGGCTAGGAAATTTCGCGCTAAAATTAAAAAACAACGACAACTCTTAATTAGTTTTACTAGCTTGATTGTATTGTTAATAGGCACTTCAATAACTACTTGGTATTATCGGTCCGAAGCAGCAGAACTGCGTAAAAAACATACCTATGAGCAGTATCGATTAGCTTATGAAAAGGCAATAGGCTTCCATTTTATTAGTAATGAATATGATGAGGCTAAGTTATTATACCAAGTAGCTATTGACTATGCTGAAGATTTAAAGGACTTGGGAGATACTGTGCATTTAATGAAAATGCATATTAACTACTGTGATAGTATGTCTAATAATCATAAGAATAATTTTAGGCTATTGGTAAGCAAAGCTGAACATTTTAGAGATGAGAACCAGTTGGATAGCGCAGTAGCTGTCTATGAACAAGTATTGGATGATGGTTATAATAATACAAGACTTTGGGAGATAATAGAAGAGTTTTCACCTTTGTTAGAGAAGGCGTTGGAAGAATCTCCTAATGATACCCTTCAACATAGATTCTTGCTGATTCATGAACGTATTTCAGGCTTTTATAAAGATCTAAAGCCGTTGAGTGATCTTGCTTACAAAAAACAGCATCTCCATCTTATTAAATTTAAAGATCGTTTGAATAAAATTGATGGAAAGATAAAGGAATATAAGGATTTTAAAACTGAAAATAAATAAATGGCTGCACATCAGCACTTTGCAATTGGATGGCCAATTGAATAAAGAACAAGAACACTAAAGCCTTGCCCCAAGCAGGCATAGAGGCGAAATAACTATTCATGCGTTGTTTATCGTATTGCTTGATAAAGTGAATGCCAAAGCCGATGAATAAGATCACCATAAGCAGTTGTCTTACACTCCAGAATGGAGCTAAGTAAGCCCAGTCAAAGTCTGTAAACATACGCCCAATAGAGATAGTCGCTACCTCAAAGCTCTCTGCACGGAAAAATACCCACAAAAATGCTACAAAATGGAAGGTAATCAACCAAGCAACAACCTTAGAGAATACATTTCCTTTCCAGTTGTTGGTCACCTTCAACCAGAATTTATGTAAGATAAGCCCTAAGCCATGCATACCACCCCAGAATACAAATTTCCAGGAAGCGCCATGCCACCAGCCACCAACTAACATAGTTACCATCAAGAACCAATAGCGCTTGAAAATACCTTTGCGATTGCCACCTAAGGCAATGTAGATATAATCACGCAACCAAAAGGATAGTGAAATGTGCCATCTGCGCCAAAAATCAGTGATATTGCGAGCCTTATATGGACTTCTAAAGTTTTCAGGTAGTTTGAAGCCCATTAATAAAGCTATACCAATCGCCATATCCGAATAACCAGAAAAATCGCAATAAATCTGTAAGGTATAAGCATACATTGCCATTAGATTCTCAAATCCAGAATAACCCATAGGACTACCACAAATCTCTGTTCCAACGCTATATGTATTTTCATATATACAGGTAGGATCACCATAAATTAGGCTGACATATAAAGCTATATAATCGGCTATAATCGCTTTTTTTACAAATCCTTTTAGGATCATAAACAAGCCTTCACCTAGATGTGCTCTATTAATATCGACTTCTTCTTCGGTTTCAGCAGGGGGATTAGCAATAAGTTCTTCTGTATTCTCCCTAGCTGTATATTGGAAGTTTATTTTTCGATGTATCTGAGGTAAAAAATCTTTTGCTCTTACGATTGGTCCAGCCACCAGTTGAGGGAAGAAACTTAAGTAAAATCCAAAGTCTAGAACATCCCGACAAGCTTTTATATCACCCTTGTAAACATCTGCTATATAACTAATAGTTTGGAAGGTAAAGAAGGATATACCAATAGGTAAAAAGATATCAAAAGCGATAAAGTCACCACCTGAAATGGCAGTAAATGTAGAGGCAAAAAAGTTAGTATACTTAAAGTAGAATAAGGGGAGTAGGTTAACTATAACTCCTGCAAAAAGTGCCCAACCAGTGCCTTTTTTACCATGTTTATCTTCTAGTATAATGCCTAAACCATAGTTAAAAACAACAGTTAACCCTAGGAAAACAACATACCAACCACTTGATTTGTAGTAGAAAAAGAGACTAAAGGCCAATACATAAAAAATACGAGCTCTTACCTTGTCGTACAAAAAGATATAAACAGCATAGAACAGGGTAAAGAATAGCAAAAACTGCCCACTACTAAACAGTATAGGATTGTCCTTGTCATAAGCCAATAGTTCCCAAAAATTGCTAAAAAATGCTCCCAAATCCATATCTGCTAATCGATCTTTATGCTATCTTGGTTAGTAATGGTATTAGTAAATGTGTCTTTTTTTGTGGTAGTCGAGCTGCTGTTACTAGACGTTTTCGAACTATCCTTGGTAGTGGTCGAATTAGTATTGTTTTTACTGCTATCCTGTGTATTATTGTTTACAGTTGTGGTAGCTGAAGTATCTGTTTTAGGGCTATTTTGGGCTGCTGCTGCATCTCGCTTTGCCTTCTCTTTTGCTGCTTTTTCTGCCAAAGCTAAACGTTTCTCTTCCTCTGTTACACCTACTTTTAGCCATTCAGTCCCATTACGCCCAGCAACATTTTCATCATTTTGAGCTATGTATTCCTTAGCTGCAATATCTTCATGTTTTTTAGGATCCCTAAATAAGATTTGTCCTCGATACCGACTTGTTTGAGTCAACCAACTGGAAATAGTGTCTGCCCAAATTGCACTGGCTTTTTTTGTTGGATGGGCACCATCTGACTTTCTCTTAAATTTTAGATTTTTTGATTCAAAGAATCTATCCTTACTTACATTCTTGACAATTAGATCGTTGATACCTGTATCATCTTTCCAGTTAGGAGGACCTATCCAAACAAATGGAATACCAGTTGTATCTGCTTCATGGATAATGTCTTTTATATATTTCTCTCGTTCAGATATATTACGTTTAAATAGCTCATTAGAACCTAAAGTAAATATAATGAAGGTTGGTCTATAACGTTTAATAAAAGAGGCTAAAGTATCTGATTTGCTCCATGCTTTGGTGCTTGAACTGTACCAAATGCGAGTTTTGAGCTTATGACCATTAAATTTTGCATATTTCTTGAAGGCAAACATCAAACCCTCACTCATAGAATCTCCTGTTAGTAAGATATAATGAGAAGAAGAATCCCTTTTGCCTGTAGCAAATGCATCTAAACGTTCCTTATTGGCTTTGGTTGGACCACCTTGCATGGTGTCTAGAACTCCATTGATGTATTGACTGCTATCTGAATTGTTTTTTGCAAGTAGTGTAGAGTCTGCTACTTCTCGCTCAAACATCTTATCAAAAGAAGGTTTGCGAAGCTCAAAGTCAAACACAACTGGGTATCCTGAGAAAGAATACCAAGTGAGAGACCCCATGATAACTACTAATATCAATAGGATTTCAAGTAAAGGTTTGCGTTGTTGGAAAAAATCTTTATTCATGGGTGCTAACAGTCCTCTGGTCAAAATTGCGCACAAAGTTAAATATTCTTCGCAATAAGAGTACAATTCTTAGTTAGAATCTGCATTTTTTTTAAGAACTTTGTGCTCGAACTAATGTGAACAAAAGAATTGTATGAATTTAAATGAACGAATAGAGGCCTTAACCAAGTTAGGCACTTTACTCCAAAAAGAAGATGAAGCGAAGCAGGCAGCTGTACATTTAGCCAAACTGCACAATCCTTGGTTTACCAAAGAGAATTCAGAAAATGCCTTGCATACTATAGCTACAGAGTTTTTGAATAAAGAAAAATTAGAAGCATGGCTTACTGCTTATCCTAATTTAGATAATAAGAGCAGTGCTCCTAAATCTGTAGGTTTAGTTTTAGCAGGGAATATTCCTGCTGTTGGTTTTCAGGATGTAATCACTGTATTTATTACAGGGAATAAAGCTTTGATCAAATTATCAGATAAAGATAAGTATCTGATTCAATATTTGATTAGTGCTTTGAATAAGGTAGATGAACGAACTAAAGACTACTTTACCTTTGTGCCAATGCTAAAAGAATTTGATGGTGTGATTGCTACAGGGAGCAACAATTCTTCTGTTTATTTCGAACGTTATTTTAGCAAAAAGCCTAATATTATACGAAAAAACCGAAATTCGGTAGCTATACTGACAGGCAAGGAAACAAAAAAGGAGCTTAAGGACTTGGCAACAGATGTTTTTAAGTACTTTGGGCTTGGATGTAGATCTGTTTCTAAAATATATGTACCAGAAGATTATGATTTTATTCCTTTGATGGAAGCCCTAGATGATTACAAAGAGGTGATGGATCATACAAAGTATCGTAATAATTTTGATTATAATCGATCTGTATATTTGCTCAATCGTTTGCCACATTTGGTGAATGATTGTATCATGGTACTAGAAGACAGTTCTCCATTATCTAGAATAGCTACATTGCATTATCAAAAGTATAGCGATTTAGAAAAAGTGCAGAAGGATATAGAGGAACAAAAAGAACAGTTGCAATGTGTAGCAACTCAGCTGAACTTATCGCCTATAGCTACTGTTAAATTAGGCGAAACTCAAACTCCTGCATTAAATGATTATGCAGATGGAGTTGATACTGTAGCATTTTTATTGAGTTTATAAGTCTTGAGATTAGAACGGAAAGCTTATAATCTATTTTATTTAAAACATTGCCGCTTGGCTATTTTCCAAGTGGGCATTCAAAACTAGAATACACTATGCTTGTATATCTAACTAGAAAAGAGGGGTTCAATGCTGCTCACAAATTATGGGTAAAGTCTTGGACTGAAGAACAAAATTTTGAGCTGTTTGGTAAATGTGCCAACAAAAATTTTCATGGACACAACTACGAATATGAAGTAACTGTAAAAGGTAAACCAGATCCGCTTACAGGATTGATTATGAACGTTAAAGATCTTGGTAAGATTATGAAAGTAAAGGTCTCTGATGTATTAGATCATACTAATCTAAATTTAGACCCCAATTTTTTGCCAGAGGATGCTCAGCCTACTATCGAAAACTTGGTTTACTATATCTGGAAAGAAATTGAACCAGAGTTGCCAGAGTCTTGCGAGTTGCATTGTGTCAAACTTCGTGAAACGGCCAAAAGCTATGCAGAGTATTATGGGGAGTAATTGCTAATAATAGCAGATCATAATTTATAGGAAAAGTTCATGACGCTGGCGCTATTTTGCAAGAACAACAAAAAGAAATGCAAGTTGCTCAACGTAAGTTTATCAGTAAATATGAGCTTGATGTGGAATAACTTTTATTCCTAAACAAAATAAGAATATATTGGAGGCTACTAATACTTAGTGTTGGTAGCCTTTATTGTGGAATACGAACAGACATATTATGCAAAAACTCATTAAATCTATCTCTATAGCTGTATTAATGCTATTGATGCAAGGAACAGCTCAGGCACAAAGGCCCTTACCCGATGCCAAAAAGGTTCAGTTTGGTTATCTTTTGTATGCTAATTATAATTTGTATCAGTGGTACCAGAAACCAACTTTTCTGAGGGCTAATTTTAGATCCTCTGGGCAGATTTTGAATGTTTTGCCAGGTTTGGGGTTAGGATTATGGGTAGGCAAGCCTAAAAAATGGATATTATCGCTAGAAGGAGGTGGGGAATTTGCACCCTTCACTTTAGATATTAATAAATTTAAAGGAATGGGTTCTATTGCTGTTCCTGCATTAATTAAGTGCAGTTTGCCTTTTTCTAAACAGCAAAGTGCTTTATTTGCCATTAACTTTGGTGCAGGAGCACAATGGACATGGAGTGAAATATATGCAGTTCCTACTGAATTCAAATATGGACCAACTCTAAATACCTTTTTTGTAACTTATATAGCAGAAATAGGTCTAAGTATGGGAGCTTTGGGCGAAAACTTAAAACGAGTTCGAGACTTTTCCTTTTATGCACGTTTGGGCGCAAATGTAAATGGTGCAATAACTTTCAATGCAGGATTACGAGTTGGTTTTTGGAATGGTTTGCTTAAATAGAGCCTAGCTGGATATTAGAAACGTACAGTAAGCTAGAAAACATAGGGATTTGTACTACAATTCTAATACAAAAATTGTATCTTTAGTTATATGATTCTAAATCTGCTACATATCATATTAGCATTAGCTGTTTCTTTATCTTCATCAGGGGTGTTGATCAATCAACATTTTTGTGGAGAGGAACTGAAGCATGTAGCATTCTATGTAAAAGCGCAAGAATGTGATCATGCGAATCAAGTATGTTCCAAAAAGAAAGAAGAATCTAAGTCTCATGCTTGCTGCTCTAAAGGCAAAAAATGTGATAAGTCAACCTTTGTAAAAGTAAAATCTACAGATTGCAAAAAAGGAGATTGTTGCAACAACAAATCTAAGTTTAATCAAGAGAAATACGAATTTCAACCAGTTCTGAGCGATAATCTACAGCTTGGATGGCACTACTATGAATTGCAAAACTGTCTGTCAACAGAATCTACTCAAAGAAATTTTGACCAAATTCTAGCACTTAACATACTAAAATCTAAATATTATAGGCCTCCGCCATTGCAGGAAGACATCATTGTCTTGATGCAAGCTTTCCTTTGTTAGCCTTGCTCATATTATAGTTGTATTCATCCATTGATGGATGCTTAAATTATTATTTTTTAGATTAAAAATATATGATATGAGAAATCTATATGTACTTCTATTGTGTTGCACTATGGTGTTTACTGCGCAAGCCCAAAATTACAGTATATCTCCCAATGATACTGTTAGTATGAACTTAGCTTTGAATTATTACAATGAATTAAATATTGATTTACTAAAAGACAAAACAGCCGATACCATTACCTTTGGATATACGGTTGTAGCTACAGATATTCCTACTGCATGGGATGATCTTTTGTGTGTTTATGGTATATGTGTAGGTTCTAATATGATAGTAGGACAGTCTGGAAGTATGAGTCCTCTTACAGGCAATAATATTGGATTTGTAAAATTAACAGCTAATCCTGTTAACGATACACAAACAGCTACATTTAGGATTTATGTGTATGATGTAAATGCTCCTAATAGTGGAGATACACTTACATTTATAATGAATCCAACTACTGCAACAGGAGTAGCTAAAATAGCTTCGGCTGAGGCTAATGTTTCTGTATTTCCCAATCCAACAGAATCCATAACAACTATCCAAAGCAATGAACAACCTATAGATCAAGTAGAGTTATATGCTCTGAATGGTCAGTTGTTGCATAGCATACAAAATGTGAAGGACTATAGCTACACTTTAGATGTATCTAGTTTACCAAAAGGAATTTACATAGTCAAAGTCACAGATACTAAAGGCCAACAACTAAATCAAAAATTATCTATACGATGATACACAATAGATTATGCAGTGGTCTAAAAGTGATGTTAGTTGTTTTGGTATTTAGTGGTTTATTAGAGGATGCGAAAGGAATTACATTAGTAGAAAAACTCTATATCAATAGAGATTCTATGGAAATGGTTACTGGTGATAAACTTCCTTATTTAGTATTTAATAGATCCACTAATTTTGAGCAACAAAATGCTGTGTTGGAGCTTGCAGTTGGAGATACACTAGACCTTTGGATTATTAATACAGATACTGCTACTCATGGTTTTCAAATTAAATCAATAATGGGGACTAGTTTATCTATTCCTGCAGGAGATTCAGTACATCTAGTCCAAGAGTTCAGTAACGAAGGTGTTTATATTTATCATGATCCACAGCAATATCCTTACAATTTATATTTAGGCTTAGGCGGAATGATTTATGTTAAAAACCATTTGCATGAGCGGTTTTACTGGAATATGAAGGAGCATGCTAGCAATTGGAATACTACATTAGTAAATGGTGGTACAGTTAGCCTAAATAATTACAAACCAGATTACTTTACAATTAATGGGAATAGCCATCCTGACATCAACGCAGACAGTACAGCTAGGATAGAAGGTAATGTAGGGGATACACTTATTTTGTGTATAGCCAATACTGGCCGAGGAATACATTCTATACATTTTCATGGTTATCATGCCGAAATTTTGTATTCGAGCAAACATAGTCATCATGTTGGGCGAAGTAAGGATACTTTTCCTATCTATCCGATGGAAACACTGGAGCTTAGGCTCGTGCCAGATAAGCCTGGGGAGTACCCTGTACATGATCATAACCTAGTTGCTATTTCGGCAAATAGTATCTATCCTAATGGAATGTTTTCAACCATATTAATAGCACCATAAAGCAATGAAAAATATAATTATTTTGGCCTTGTTGCTAAGTTTATGTTGTTGCAAGGAGGTTAGAGCTCAAATCGTTAATCAATTACTGTTTTCAAAGACAAATGGAGTCTATGCTATGTGGGATGGAACCCTTGTGAAGACAATGGGGTACAGTACTACACTTAGTGCCAACATAGACTTGCCTTCACCCACTTTGGTATATAACCAAGGTGATTCTGTGAAGCTGACCTTATGGAATAAATCTCAAGGAGCGCCACATACCATTCATTTGCATGGGCTAGATGTAGATCAGCAAAACGATGGAGTACCACAGTTGTCTTTTACTGTTCATCATGATGAAAAAAAGGATTATCATTTTGTAGCACCACATGCAGGAACATATATTTACCATTGTCATGTAGTTTCTACAGTGCATGTGCAAGGTGGAATGTACGGAATGATCATAGTTAGGCCTACCAATGGTAGTACAACACAAACTTGGGACAATGGTTATACTTATGATCAGGATATGGCTTGGATGATGTCAGAGGTGGATACAACTTGGCATCATGATACTATTATAAATCATACACATGATACTAGCCAGACAACACACACTTTACCAACTAACTATACACCACAATATTTTTTGGTCAATGGGAAATCTGAACAACAACTTTCTGGGGCAGGTTTAGCTGTTAATGCAAATGTGAATGAGAAAATATATTTGCGTTTGGCGAATATTGGCTACTATGGCAATCGAATAGTATTACCTTCAGCTTTGAATACAAAAATAATATCAAGTGATGGCAGACCATTGCCAAATTTGGAGCAAAGTGATACCGTTATGCTATTTCCAGGAGAGCGTTATGGTTTATTGCTAGAAGCAACTGGAGCAATTACAGATTCTATTCAAATAGAATATTTTGACTTGAATACACAAGCAATACAGAATACTCAGAATGTACCTGTACAGATTTCAGGAACAGTCGCTGTAGCTGAGTTAAGCAATGAACAGCCTTCTATAAGTTGTAGTGTTTGGCCTAATCCTGCAAATACTCAGGTCCACCTTAATGTAGCGTTGCTACAGAGCGAATTGCTAAATGGAGAATTGTTAGATATAAATGGGCGAATGGTTCATCAGTTTTCAACGTTCTTGGCAAAAGGGAATACCTCTCTAACTTTGCCTATAACTGAATTGGGCACTGGAGTTTATTTCTTAAAATTAAAAACATCAGCAGAACAGCTTGTTAAAAAGCTTATTGTAGAACATTAAAAAAAGAAACAATGTATAAATATATAATCTTATTGGTTTTTGGAATGATCGGAACTACAAGCTATGGACAAAGTAAAGATCTGACTATCAATATAAATCATCATTATGATGGAAATAGTTTTTCTTATGCCCAAAATTATACAGATAATCAAGGTAGAGCTATCAAGTTCACCCATGTTGCTTATTATCTGTCTAGTATAAATATAATGCACGATGGAGGGCAATCACTTGTAGTAAGTAAAGAACCCTATATATTAGGAAAGGGAAGTCAAACAAGTTATAATTTTGGACCGACAGATTTTAGCACTGTAACAACAATTGAAGGGCTTGACTTTGATCTAGGAGTTGATTCTCTAGCAAATCATGATGATCCTAATCAGTATTCAGCAGGGCATCCCTTAACCTTGCAAATGCCAAGTATGCATTGGGGGTGGACAGCTGGCTATTTCTTTATTGCGATTGATGGTGAGGTAGATACAGATAGTAATGGTGTGCCTGATAAGGTTTTTGAATTTAGAGGTTTTGGAGATCACTTATTGCGCCCTGTATCGATTGCCACTCCTGGCGTTATCACTAGTACAACTGTTGATATCAACTTAGAAGCAAATGTAGCAGATTGGTTGGTGGGGCTTGATTTGGCAAATATTGGCATACAACATAACAGTGGACCTTTAGTTATGCAAGTTATTAATAATACTAATCTTCATACTGTATTTGAGGCCAACACTACAACAGGAGTAGAAACAATAAAAGACTCCCCACATCAACTGTATGTGAATACTCAAACAGCTTATGCACCAACTATTTTTTATCAGTTCCAGACTCAAAAAAATGTAAATCTGACCATTACAGATATGATGGGGAAGGTTGCCTTACAAAAAGAAAATTTGAATCCAGAAGGTTCTTTCTTTATCAATAAAGAATTGCCTACAGGGACTTATATAGCTACTTTTAGATCCAAAGGTATGCAAGAAAGTATACAGTTTATGATTCAAAAATAGTTAATGAGGTATTATTGTTCTATACTTATAATAGGCATTTTATGTGCTTGGGGAAGTTTTCAGAATAACTATAAATTAGATATTCCTGAGGGCTTCCCTGAGCCTGTTTTTCCTGAAGATAATCTATTAACCATAGAGCGTGTAAAATTGGGAAAACGGTTGTTCTATGATCCTATATTGTCTAGAGATTCTACGATTTCTTGTGCCAGTTGTCATCGACCAGAATTGGCGTTTACAGATGCAAAACCTAAAGGTATAGGGATTAGGGGGCAAGAAGTTGCTAGAAACTCACCTACATTAGTGAATGTAGCTTATCAAAGTAAGGGCCTTTTTCATGACCAAGGAGTACCAAGTTTAGAGATGCAAATATTGGTGCCTTCACAAGAGGTCAAAGAGTTTGATTTACCTTTGTTATTGGCTGCGGAACGACTAAAAAACGATTCTATATATAGAATTTGGAGTCAAAAAGCTTATGGCCGAGAGCCAGATCCCTTTGTAATTACCAGAGCAATAGCTGCTTTTGAACGAACATTGATTGGGGGTAATTCAAAATTTGACCAGTTTTATTACCAAAAAGATTCTACAGCTTTATCTATTTCTGAGCAAAGAGGAATGGATTTATTCTTTGATAGCTTGTCTTGTGCTAAATGCCATAGTGGATTCAATTTTACGAACCTAGCCTTAGAAAATAATGGATTGTATGAGGTTTATGCAGATTCTGGGCGTATGAGAATTACACTAAAAGAGGAGGATAGAGATCTGTTTAAGGTGCCTACCTTAAGGAATATAGCGTTGACTGGACCTTATATGCATGATGGAAGTATTCAGACATTAGAAGAGGTTATTGCACATTACGAAAAAGGTGGTGTAAACCATAAACACAAAAGCCACTTATTGGAACCATTGACCTTATCTACAGAAGAAAAAGAGGATTTATTAAGCTTTTTGAGGGCTTTGACAGATTATACCTTTGTTCAGAATCCTGATTTTGTGCCTAGTGAGGAGTAAATGGATTACCAAAGCTGAAAGGCTTGAATCCCATGTGTAAGGTGTAAGGCTATAAATAAAGAAGCAACCAAAATATACCATTTAGATCGAGCTATCAATCCAATTCCTATTAATACAATTAGAGGTGTTCCGTAAGGTGCTAAAATACCAATAGGACTATTGCTCCAACTCGAATGAGGGGCAAACATTATGGGCAACCAAGAACCATAATAGAACAGACTGCCTGCAATATATATTCCTAAACCAGTTTTTTGTAGTTTACGCTCAAATTTCATAGACAGTAGAAGTGGGCTCATGAAAGCTATTAGCCTAAATGCAGTTTCTGCATAAAGTAACCATTGATCAACATTGCTGTCATCATTATATTGAGCTGGAATTTGCTTAAAGAAAATGATATTCCATAGTAACAATGGAATGACCAACCAAAAACAACTCAGACCCTTTGTAGGGAATTTACTATTCATTTAATGTAGCTAATCCTTGTGACAAAAGGTAGTATTCTATCGTCTTAAATTAAGGTTTGATAGTTTTTTATAACAAAAATGATTTATCATGAAAGGATTTGTATTTATTTTGGCATCAGTATTTTTATTGGGATTAGCAAGTTGCAAAAAATGTAAGAATGAAGATCCTAGAGCAAGAGTAGTTAATGGTGGGAGCAAAAATGTAAGTGTACATATTGCAACATCAGGTGGAAATACCATTAATATTAATAACATTGATGGAGGAATGACTTCTGAATATAGAACCTATGCAGAAGGAGAGGTAGAGTTTACAATTACTATAGGAAATGGTGGAAATACTACTACTGAGGTAATAAAGGTGACTATGGAAAACTGTTATGAATATGATATTAACATAGATGGGAACAATCAAGTTACTTCTGTTCCAACAGATAGAAATGAGTAAGAATACTAAATAAAGTTAGATTTAATGCAAGAACTTGTAGGGATGAGCTAAAGCTGATTCCTACATTTTTTTTATATTCGCAACTCATAATAATTTAGAGAGAAAACTATGCAACTGCCTTCAGATTTTTTGACAGCTATAAAAGAACTATTGGGAGAAGAAACTAGTGCTTTCAAAACAGCATTAGAAGGGGATTCAGCTGTTAGTATTCGACTCAATCCATACAAGGATATTGATTCTGATTTTGATTTGAGTGATCGAGTCCAATGGACTCAAAGATCTTTTTATTTGGATGTTCGACCTGATTTTGTAGCCGACCCTTTATGGCATGGAGGAGCTTATTATGTACAAGAGGCTAGTTCTATGTTTTTAGAGCAGGCTGTGAAGCAGTATTTGGACACAGCAGAAATGAATACAGTCTTGGACCTTTGTGCAGCACCTGGTGGCAAGAGTACACATTTAGCAGATTTGATAGGGAAACAGAGTTTATTGGTTTCTAATGAGGTGATCAAAAGCAGGGCTAAAATCCTTTCGGAGAATATACAAAAATGGGGTAGTGGCAATGTTTTAGTGACTTGTAATGATCCTAAAGATATTGGGAAAATAGAAGGCTTTTTTGATCTGATGGTAGTAGATGCACCCTGCTCTGGAGAAGGAATGTTTCGCAAATTGCCACATAGTATCAAGGAGTGGTCCGCTCAAAATGTGAAGCTTTGTGCTGCTCGCCAAAAACGCATATTGAGTGATGTTTGGCCAGCCTTGAAACCTGATGGAATACTGATTTATAGTACTTGTACTTATAATAATCAAGAAAACGAAGAGAATTTAGATTGGTTGACTGAGCAGTTTGATGCAGAGTCTTTACCCGTTGAGTTTGATGCAGAGTGGGGGGTGACAGAGCGAAGCTATAAAGGTGTGAAAGGTTACCATTTTTATCCTCACAAAACTAGAGGCGAAGGCTTTTTTATTGCTGTAATAAGAAAAACGAGTGGCAAAAAACACAAGCTTCCTAAAAAGAGAAAAGAACATTTTGAAAGCCCTGAGAAAAAAGTAGTCCAAGAGGCTGAAAAATGGATAATAAATGCTAAAAATCACAGATTCGGACAACTGAATGATGAACTTTTTGTTTTTAATAGAAAGCAATATCAATTGTTCGATTATCTTTGTGGAGAGTTGTATGTTATTTATGCAGGAACTAAGGTGGCTAGCATAACTCGTAAGGGGGTAAACCCAACAGCGGCGTTGGCGCTTTCTACTCGATTAGATCAGGATAATGTCAAAATGATAGAAGTCGATCAATTGGATGCTTTACGTTTCTTGAAACAAGAGTCAATTAGTGAAACTAATATGCCTAAGGGATGGTATTTAATTACTTATAAAGGCTTAGGTTTGGGGTGGATAAAGGCTTTGGGCAATCGTGTTAATAATTACTATCCTAAAGAATGGAGGATTCTGATGTCTTGGGATAAATTAAAAGAAAAATTACAATAATGGCTATTCAAACATATAATATAGAAGGACTTTCTTGTGCAGGTTGTGCAGCTAGTGCTACCAACATGTTGTCGCATGTAGAAGGTATAAAAACTGTGCATGTCAATTTTGCATCTAGTACAGCTACTGTAGAAGTTGAAGACGAAATGGAAGCAACTGTGGACATGGAATTGATGAATAAAGAGTTGGTAAAAGTAGGCTTCAAACTTTTGCCTAAAACAGCTGAAGTAGGAGAAGATTTAGCAAAAAAAAAAGATTAGCACTTGAGCACCTTCGTCGCAAACTTATAGGGAGTCTTATCTTTGCCCTTCCATTGTTTGTGATAGCTATGTTTATTCCCAATATTCCTTTTGCCAACTACATTATGTTTGGGCTGACCATTCCAATTCTTTTTTGGTCAGGCAGCCAATTTTTTGTTAGTGCAGTCCAAAAAATTCGTTATCTCCAAACTAATATGGACACTTTGGTTGCCTTAGGAACAGGTACTGCCTTTGTGTTTAGTACACTTAATACTTTCTTTCCAGATATTTTACTCAGTAGAGGTTTACAGCCTCATGTTTATTTTGAAACGGCTGGAGTCTTAATCACCTTTATTTTGTTGGGCAAATACTTAGAAGAGCGAGCCAAGATGCAAACTTCTACAGCTATAGAGCAACTTTTGATTTTGCAACCTCCAACAGTCTGTATTTTGGTGAATGGAGAAGAGAAGGAACTGCCTTTAGAGGCTGCAGGGCTTGATGATATATTAGTTGTGCGTGCAGGAGAGTGTATTCCCTTAGATGGTGAAATAGTAGAAGGTGAAGCAGAAATAGATGAGAGTATGCTTACTGGAGAACCTTTGCCTGTGTCTAAATCAGTAGGTGCTGAAGTAATAGGTGGTACAATTACTCAATTAGGGAGTTTTAATATGCGCGTGACACGTGCAAGTGAGGACACCGTTTTGTCTAAGATTATAAAAATGGTGGAGGATGCTCAAAATAGCGAAGCACCTGTGCAAAAGTTGGTAGACAAAATTTCTAGTATTTTTGTGCCTGCTGTTATCCTAATAGCGATATTAACTTTTGTTGGTTGGTGGGCTCTAGGGGGCGAGTTGATGAGAGGTATGGTAGCAGCTGTGGCGGTATTGGTAGTTGCTTGTCCATGCGCATTAGGATTGGCTACACCTACAGCTATTATGGTAGGAATAGGACAAGGGGCCAAGCATGGAATTTTGATTCGACAGGCTTTGGCTTTGGAGAAAGCAGCCCAAATAGATACAGTCGTTTTGGATAAAACAGGAACGATAACTGAAGGTCAACCTCAAATAACAGGTGTGCAATGGCAAAGTCTATTGTTTATACAATTCAAATCTTTAGAAGAAATTATATTAGCCTTAGAGAGCAAATCGGAACATCCTATTGCTAAAGCTGTAGTCAACGCTTTCAAGGCTCAAGGGATGACTTCAAACTTAGATGTAGAGGATTATAAAACCTTGCCAGGAAGGGGAGTGAGTGGAGTGGTGAAAGGGCAATTATACTTTTTGAGTAACCTTAAGTTAGTAGAGGAAAAAAAGATTGCCTTACCTCAAGATGTTGGGAATAAAGCAAAGGAGTTTTTGGAGAAGAATCAGACTGTTATCTACTTTTCTAATGAGAAAGTGGTTTTAGGTGTAGTGGCTTTTAGTGACTCTATAAAACCGAGCTCTAGAGCTGCAATAAAAACTTTGCAAACTGCTGGAATCAAGGTGCATATGCTGACTGGTGATAATAAACAAGCCGCTAGTTATGTAGCTCGACAAGTTGGCATCAAGAATATAAAATCAGATGTGCTGCCTGAGGATAAGATTGCATTTATAGAAGAGTTGCAGCAACAAGGAAAACATGTAGCTATGGTTGGTGATGGTATCAATGACGCTCCTGCTTTGGCTAAGGCTAACTTAGGCATAGCTATGAATAGTGGTACTGATGTGGCTGTAGAAAGTGCTGATGTAGTACTGAGGCATAGCGACTTGCAGCATATTCACACCTTAATACAGCTCTCTAAAAAAACAACATCAGTTATTCGCCAAAACTTGTTTTGGGCATTTGGTTATAATGTACTGGCTATACCTGTAGCTGTTGGCTTATTGTATCCTTTTATGGGCATTATGCTCAATCCTATGATTGCAGGAGCTGCTATGGCTATGAGTTCGGTATCTGTGGTTAGTAACAGTTTGAGGTTGAAAAATGCGACATTATAACTTCCCTTTTAGGACTATTACAATATTGCTTGTAGAACTAATCTATGATCATTAATTTACCAGTTTGGATAAGTTGCTGGTCTTTATTAGAAACACTAAAGAAATAAATCCCTTTAGGTAGATTGTTTCGTTCAATAGTAATATGACTGTCAACTATATTCCGAAGAAAATTAAGTAGATTTTCATAGTTTGTAAGGTTTAGTTTAAAAAAGTTTAGTTTCGAGTTTGTGGGTTATTTCAAATGTATATTATCCATCCAATACATCTACAACAAATATTTTAATCATAGAATTTCCACTAAGTAACTCTTATCCCTTACTCAAATCTGACAAACCTATAAAACTGTACTATTATTTTAAATTACAATAATAGATTAGCTGCCATTTTATCTAGGTTGTTGGATTTTGGTTTGCCAGGTTTTTAATGTAGATTTATATTATTATTTTTTATATAAATAAAGGGTTTGAAAATAATACTTTCCATACAAATTTTGCTAATATTGGGGTTAGGGATCTATTCTTACCAATTGTATTTTGCTTTACCTTCTCAACAAAGACTAAAAGTAGAAGAGGCTGTTTATAACTCCTTAAGATCAGCCAGCCATGCTTTGGAAGATTTGGTTTATGCCAAACACCATCATTTAGTAGAAACAACTATTATAAAACCTCATTATCAGGAAATCTTAGATAAGGTTTCGTTCTTAAAACAGTACGTCTTATCTGTAGATAGTGTTGTTGAGGAGATAATTGATCAGCCAGAGTATACTTTAGATGATTTAAAGTTGATAGAAAAGGAGATAGAAAATTGCAATCAGAAGTTTTGGGATATTTTAGCTGAACTTAGAGCGAAAGCTCTAGGAGGAACTGTGTTCTCAGATTCTGTACGTTATGAAAGTTATTGGCAAAGATGGAAAATAGATCATGACTTTGTTTTAGATCAGAATTGGTCGGATTCTATAGCTAAATTATCCACTACAGGACAAAAAAGGGCATTAATACACTTAGAAAACAGTCTAAATCAGTATTTATTTGGTTGGGTGTGGTTGTTGGACAGTCATGCAGGATGGTTGATGATAGGAGGGGATTATCCTTGGAGGAGATACTTAGTTTATAGTTCGCCCATAATAAAAGGGAAGGAATCGAAATTATCTTTTTATAATGCTTCTGACCATATAGATTATGGTGTTGAGTATAGTGTTTGGCTAGACGGGGAGGAAGTACAACCAGATAAATATAGAACTTTTCATGCGAAACGCTCTAAGCCTAAAAAAGGCTGGCATCCTTATGAGTTTAAGATTAAAATATCCATTCCTGAAATAAAGAATTATAAAAAAGTTTATAAGGATACCACATTCAAAAATGTGGTTTTGCATTATACTAAATAATAGTTTTGGTGCTTATCAAGCTAAAAAAAATTATGACTAAAGACTAAATGGGAAAATGAAGAAGTGGCTATATTTTAATTTTTTAGTGATCTTAGTGTTGGTTGTAGGTATCTTATTTTTGCTCAAAAATAAGACAGATGTAACAATGCCCTTGTATGGACAATTGGAAAAAACTCTATTATCCTTAGCAACAATAGCCTATATTCGAATAACTATGGGGCTTACGAAAAGCTACATGAAGTAATGCGAAAAGCATTTGCTTTAAACAAGAAGAGTGTTGAGAAATTGGATAGCTTTCAAATGGTTTTATTAAAAATGGCTCAAATTGATGCACGATACTATGATCGCCCTTTTCTCTTAGATAGTTTTCCTAGTATCTTGGAAAAATAGAAGAGTAGCAGCAAGTAAAGAAGGAGCATTTGCTAAAGGAGTGAGTCGCAGTCTTAATAATTATCAAAGAGAGATAAGGGGTATTTTAACGGGAGAATTACAAGCTGTTTCAGTAACTAAAGGACTTAAAGAGTTGAAACAAGATTTGATGAATTCATTACAAAAAATGTTGGATGAGCAACAAGTAATTGGAGATGAAAGAGCATTTGAAAATTTAAATATGGTGAATGCTGTGGTTTTGCTAGAGTTGTACAGATTTCAAGTTATAGAATTAGGATATAAGACTTCTGCTCTGTATAAAAACTTTGGGAAAAAAGCTAAATCAATTTATTACC
>JAAEPD010000649.1 GCA_024222455.1 Aureispira sp. | reverse complement strand
ATAATACTTTGTTCGTTCAACTCTAAAATCTTTTACCTTTGAAAAATACTCTAATACCTTAGATAAGTAGTTTGGTTCCATCTTTTGAACATCAAGATACTAAATCTTTTTTTTCTCTTATTTAGATGCGTTTGCCCTGCTAATTGCTAAGGCAATAAAATACTTAGACGAAAATTTTAAGCAGCAACCTAAACTTGTAGACTTAGCTAAACATCTGCATATTAGTGAATATCACCTACAGCGGATATTTACAGAATGGGTGGGGATTAGCCCCAAGCAGTTTTTGCACTATTTGACTTTAGGATATACCAAAGAGCAACTTCAAAATGCAGAAACCTTAGCAACTACAACCTATAAGGCTGGACTGTCAAGCACAGGAAGATTGCACGATCTTTTTGTGAAACTAGAGGCAATGACTCCAGGTATGTACAAAAAACAAGGAGAAGGCTTAGAGGTTAGTTATGGCTTTTTTGATAGTCCTTTTGGGGAATATACCTTAGCAACCATTCAAGATAAAATCTGTCATTTGGCCTTTCAGACCAACTCTAGAGCAGCTTCTCTGCAAGAGTTGAAAGACCGATGGCCCAAAGCTCAATATACAGAGCAGCAAAAAGAGTTGACCACATTAAGTCAGCAGATTTTTGACTTTAAATCAACCAAGCCTTTGCCTGTTCTGGTCAAAGGAACACCCTTTCAGATAAAAGTATGGGAAGCCCTGCTCCGAATTCCAGAAGGGCAGGTGGCTAGCTATCAGCAAATAGCCACAGCAATCGGCAACCCTAAAGCCATACGGGCAGTAGGCACTGCTAATGGCCAAAATTGGATAGGTTACCTGATTCCTTGCCATCGGGTGATCCGAAGTACAGGTGCTTTCAATCATTATAGATGGGATGCACTACGAAAAAAAATCATGATTGGTTGGGAAGCTGCAAAGTTGAATAATGTGTGAGTATATAATTATTAAAAGACCTTTCGAGGGGCAAAAATTAGGCGAAATTTAAAAAGTTACTTAGAACATCATAGACTAAGGTTTTATTTACTGTGTAGAAAATCCCCCTAGCCCCCTTTACAAGGGGGAATGCACTATCTATAAACATCTAGTGCATGAAATTCCCCCTTGTAAAGGGGGCTAGGGGGATTTTTGCTAGCTATTACCTAAAGACCTATTATCTAAAATTAGTCCTTCAGAACCTTCAGTACGGCATCTCCATCAGCTGTCTGAACTTTGACCATATACATTCCAGTAGCAGCTTCATCTAAGTCCAATTCTAGATATTGGGCTGATGTATAGTTTTGCGCAAAAACTTGTTTTCCTGTTGTATTATAAACCTGTACAGAAACTTCTGAATAAGATTTATCCAGTTGGATAGAAAAAGCTCCTTGAGTTGGGTTTGGGAAAGCAGTTATTTCTATTGCTTTGTTAGCAACTCTTTCTACATTAGTGAGGCAAGCTGTACTGTAAGTTGCAGTAGCATCTTTGTTCGTCCAATTTGTGGTGGAATAAGTTGGATCATCTACTTGGATACAAGTTAGGTTAGGGTTAGAGGTTGCACTAAAATAAGTGAAATTGGTATTATTTCCATTTTTAACATTCAAACTAGTTAACTGTGTAGAGTTACAACTTAAAGAAGTTAATGCAGTATGATTAGAAAGATCCAAGTTACCTAATGGATTAAAATGGCACCATAGTTTAATTAAATCTGTATTATTAGATAAATCTAAACTCGTTAACTGATTGGAGTAGCAATCTAATCTGGTTAATGTTGTATTATTGGAAACATCTAGACTAGTTAACTGGTTGTTATCACAAATTAAAGTAAATAATGTTGTGTTGTTGGCAACATTTAAATTAGTTAACGGATTCCCTCCACAATTTAAAATATTTAATGCAGTATTATTGGCAATATTTAAATTAGTTAATTGATTATCATCACACCTCAACAAAATTAGTGCAGTGTTATTGGAAACATTCAAACTAGTTAATTGATTATTGTTGCACTGTAAATTAGTTAGTGCAGTATTGTTAGAAATATTCAAACTATCCAACTGATTGGAGTGGCATTTTAGATAAGTTAGTGCAGTGTTATTAGATATATTTAAACTATCTAACTGATTGGAGTAACATGTTAGATAAGTTAATGCAGTGTTGTTAGAAATATTCAAATTAGTTAATTGGTTAGAGCGGCAGTTCAATTGAGTTAGTGTAGTAAAGGCTTCTATACCAGTTAAATCTGAGATACTTTTGCTGTTTACATCTATTATACCACTGAATGCAGCAGCTTCGCTCACTTGTATTTCTGTATCTCCATTAGTATTTATAGATGTATTAGCTACAAGAGCAGCTTTGAAGTTAGCATCTGGAATCGTTACAATTTGTGCATCTAAACTATGGTATGCCCATAAAAAAAATAAGGTTACTAAAATGTTTAATTTTGTCATATTAATGTTGGTTAAAAAGATTATCGTTTTATTCTGTGGATACAGCAAATGTTCAATTTGCTAATAATGAGAGAAATTCAAAATCAGGTAATACTCAATTATAACCACAATAATAGACCAAAAGCAAGGAAGCTACCAAATCCATTTTCCGAATGACCATTTCGTCTTCCGAATGAGATTGCAATTAGATGAGATAAAAAAAGCCCCCTTCTTTTTTAGAAGGGGGCTTTTTTTGTTATGGTAGATTTTTATATCAGAGTTTTTTAATCTTTCAGTATTTTCAAAACAGCATCTCCTTCAGCTGTCTGAACTTTGACCATGTACATTCCAGCAGCAGCTTCACCTAAGTCCAGTTCTAGATATTGCACTGCTGTATAGTTTTGAGCAAAAACTTCTTCTCCAGTTGTATTATAAACCTTGACAGCAAGCTCAGAATAAGGCTTGTCTAGTTGGATTGCAAAAGCACCTTGAGTTGGATTAGGGTAAGCTGTTAGTTCTATAGATGGATTTGCGACACTCTCTACATTAGTGAGGCAAGTTGTACTGTAAGTTGCCGTAGCATCTTTATTTGGCCAATTTGTGGTGGAGTAGGCTGCGTCATCTACTTGGATGCAGGTTAGGTTTGGGTTAGATTTTGCATCGAAAGCGGCGAAATTAATATTAGTCCCATTTTTAACATTCAAACTAGTTAATTGGTTGGAGTAGCAAAACAGGTAAGTTAAAGCAGTATTGGTGGAAAAATCTAAATTGGTTAACTGGTTGGATATGCAAGACAACACAATTAATGCAGTATTGTTAGAAACATTCAAACTCGTTAACTGGTTGGAATGGCAATGGAAATGGGTTAATGCAATATTATTAGAAACATTTAAACTCGTTAATTGATTTGAACTACATTCTAAGTTAGTTAATACAGTATTGGTGGAAATGTCCAAACTGGTTAACTGATTAGAGTTGCAATACAGATGAGTTAATATAGTATTGCTTGTTGTATTCAAACTACTCAGTTGGTTAGAATAACAATCTAACCGAGTTAATGCAGTATTACTTGATACATTCAGACTTGTTAATTGGTTGTGTTCACAATACAGATGAGTTAAAGCAGTATTGGCGGAAACATCCAAACTTGTTAGCTGGTTATAGTGGCAATATAGCTGAGTTAATGCAGTAAAGGCTTCTATACCAGTTAAGTCTGAAATGCCCATATAACTCAACTGTATTGCTCCATTGTAGGCAATAGCTTCACTCACTTGTATTTCTGTATCTCCATTGGTATTTATAGCTGTATCAGTTACAAGAGCAACTTTAAAGTTAGCATCTGGAATGGTTACAATTTGTGCTTCTAAGTTGCTGTTTGTCCATAAAAAAAAGAGGACTACTAGAAGGTTAAATCTGGGCATGTTGTTTTAGGTTTAAAAGGTTTTCGTTTAGTCTTACGTACAAAGATATAATTTATATACACAGAATATCAATTACTAACAACTTCAACCTTTTTTACCTAAAGATCTGTCATCTCAAAAAAACATTACTCATCATCCTTCAGACGCTTACGCATAATGTTTTCGTATAAGTTGGGAGCAACACGAGTGAGTAGATAAGACTGTTTACTTACTTTACCTACCGTTACTAGAGGTTTGTTGGCAATAGCTGCATTATAAATATCTTCAGCTGCCATCGTTGCAGTTACCTCTTTACCAACCAATTTTTTAGGTTGGTAGATAGAGCCTTTTTCGGTTGCATCAACTTTTTCAGAATCTTTAGGTTTGTTGGGGCTGATAAAGGAAGGGCAGATCATCATGCACTGTACACCATCATCTGCCAACTCTGCTCTGAGCGATTCAAAAAATCCATGTAAGGCATGTTTACTTGCAGAGTAAGCAGTACGACCGATCAAAGGAGCAAAACCTGCTACACTCGACACTGTCAGAATCATCCCTTTGTTCCAAACTATATCATCCAAACAAGCCTCTGTAGAATTGACAGAGCCAAAGAAATTAACTTCCATGACCTTCCGAATGGTATTTTTACTTTTGTCCATTTTGCGGTAACGCTCAATATGCGTTATCCCTGCATTATTGATCAGGTGGTCGATGCGA
Organism: Aureispira sp.; assembly: GCA_024222455.1. GTDB lineage: Bacteria > Bacteroidota > Bacteroidia > Chitinophagales > Saprospiraceae > JAAEPD01. The sequence continues at coordinate 10,755 of JAAEPD010000649.1, read as the reverse complement.
CCAAAGTGTTTTTTGCCTTCTTCCACTACAGCTTTGCAAGCCTCTGCGTCTGTAATGTCGCAAGCACGAGCAAAGACTTCTATGTTTTTAGCTTCGAGTTGTTTGGCTAACCGTTCTACATCTTTGGGATTCAAATCTAAGGCAATAAATTTTGCCCCTTCTTTTCCAAAACGTTCACAAAGTGCAGTGCCTAGATTGCCTGCTGCACCGGTTATTACTATTACGCTGTTCTTGAAATTTCGTTTAGCCATTCTCTTATTCTTTATTTATACGGATTTAATAACTGTTTCATACTAAATAGATCTTTTGACTGTTAGACCATTTGACTAAAAACAAAGAATCTAGCATTCTTTGAGTGGAGAAAGGATTTGTGTGGTCTTAATTATAGTCTAAGTCTAATATCTAAATATCTAGTAGGATGTAACTGTTCAAAACAAATATAAGTTTATAGACTTAATAATGCCAAAAATAACTTCAAAATACTAGAATGGTTTGTTTGGTAGAAAAGTTGGTTAATGATTGTAGAGTAGCTTGTTTTAAAAGGTTTTTTGTGTTTTTATTGTTTGTAGAATTGTAAGTTTTGAGGGTTTTTAATACAAAGTGTGCCTGTTTTTTATCAAAAATATCTTGATCTTTGCAGAGCAATTAATCACAGAATTATTTTAATCACAAACTTTAGAGATTTTTAGATCATGGGAAATTTTAATAATATCAAGGAGCTACCAACAAACACAGAAGATAAATATGTAGTTATTGGTGCAGGACCTGCAGGTATTGGTGGTGCTAAAGCACTAAAAGAAAACGGGATAGATTTTGATGCATTCGAGATGGGAATAGATGTAGGTGGATTGTGGAACATCAAGAACCCTAGAAGTACAATGTATGAGTCTGCTCACTTGATATCTTCTAAGACCATGACAGAGTTTAAAGATTTTCCGATGCCAGAAGATACTCCAGACTACCCAAGTCACTGGCAGATGTGTCAATACTTCAAAGATTATGCAAAGCATTTCAAATTATACGATCACTATTTCTTCCATACGAAGGTAGATAATGTAGAAAAAAATGGTGACAAATGGGATGTAACAATCACTAACGAAAACGGAACATTTACCTATACTTATAAAGGTGTAGTTATTGCTAACGGAACGTTGGCAGAGCCTAATATTCCAACTTTTAAAGGAGAGTTCACTGGAGATTTAGTACATGCCTGTAAATACAAAAAAGCAGACATTTTTGAAGGTAAACGTGTATTGATAGTAGGTGCAGGGAATAGTGGTTGCGATATAGCTGTAGATGCTGTACATAGAGCAGATAAAGTGCATGTAAGTGTGCGTAGAGGTTACTATTTTATACCTAAATATGTATTTGGTAAGCCTTCTGATACTATTGGTGGTAAACTAAAGTTTCCACGCCCTATAAAACAACGTTTAGATGCTAAAATTCTAAAATGGTTTACAGGTGATCCAGAGCGTTTTGGTTTCCCAAAACCTAATTATAAAATGTACGAATCTCACCCTGTGATCAACTCGTTGATCTTACACCATATTGGACAAGGAGATATTAAAATCCAGAAAGATATTAGCCATTTTGAAGGCAAAAAAGTGCATTTCAAAGATGGAACCGTAGAAGAATATGATGTAATTATGTTGGCTACAGGCTACAAGTTACACTACCCATTTATCGATCAAAAACACTTGAACTGGCAGGGGATGGCTCCAGAGATGTACCTAAATATCTTCCATCCTAAGCATGATAACTTATTCATTTTAGGAATGATAGAAGCTACAGGTCTGGGCTGGGAAGGCCGTTATGAGCAAGCCAGATTGATGGCTAAGTACATCAAAGGACTCAAAGATGGTAAAAGCTCAGCTAAAAGATTCCAAAAGAAAAAACAAGGCGCTAATCCTGATATGACAGGAGGCTATAAATACTTGAAACTAGAGCGTATGTCTTTTTATGTTGACAAAGACACTTATCGTGGATTGTTAGCAAAGGAGACTAAAACAATGGCATAAGAAAAGCAAAGCTGCAAAAATTGTCAAATAATACTTACCTTGAATTCATAAGTATTATTTGACAAACTTTTGAGAATTAGCTAGACTATGGACATAGACAACGCAGTAATTAGTTTTGATGGATCGGTGCAGTCGATAATGAAAGTTATCTTGGGGTTGGTGATCTTTGGAGTTGCTTTAGATATAAAAGTTGGCGATTTTAAACAAGTGTTTAGTACTCCTAAAGCAGTATTGTTAGGCTTAGTCGCACAGTTCTTTATCTTTCCAGCACTGACCTTTTTGATAATTTATTTGGCTAGCTTATCTCCACAAACAGCATTTTATCCAAGTGTAGCTTTAGGTATGCTATTGGTGGCAGCTTGTCCAGGAGGTAATATGTCTAACTTCTTTTCGAACTTAGCTAAAGGAAATACAGCTTTGTCGGTAACCATGTCAGCAGTATCTACAGTAGCAGCAGTTATAATGACACCCTTCAATTTCTCCTTTTGGGGAAGTATTTTACCCGAAACAGAGGCTTTGTTGCAGACCTTGTCCATCTCCTTTATGGATATGTTTCAGACTATTATGATATTACTTTGTATTCCTTTGGTTGCAGGAATGGCAATTGCACATTATTTTCCTAAAGTTGCTGCAAAAGCTAGAACTCCTATGAAGATGTTGTCTATCAGCTTTTTTGTAGTCTTAATAATAGGAGCCTTTGCTGCGAATTATAGCAATTTTATCAACTATGTAGGTGGAGTAGTGCTTATTGTGTTTATTCAGAACTCGATAGCCCTTTTTACAGGTTTTTCATTAGCCAAAATGGTGGGTTTATCCGAAAGAGATAGCAGAACAGTTTCGATAGAAGTGGGTATTCAGAACTCTGGATTAGGTTTGATTCTGTTCTTTGAGTATTTCAATACTTTAGGAGGAATGGGAATTATCATAGCTTGGTGGAGTATCTGGCATATGATTTCGGGCTTGAGTTTAGCTACTTATTGGTCTAAAAAAACTAAGCTAACTAATAGCTAATAACTATTTAGTATATCCTTCATCTATGAAGTTTTTTTCGTTAGAATTTGAATACAAAAAATAAATAGATCTTGGGTACACAGCTAAATAATAGAAAAAATGCTGTAGAGCAGTGGAGTAGAAAACTATTAACTAACTATTAGTTATTACCTCAAAAACTATTATCTAAATAAAAGATGAAATATAACGTACTTATAACAGGTGCTTCAGGATATGTAGGACAGAATGTATTGAAGCGATTGCACAAAGATTTGGAAGCAGGAAAAATCCACTCTTTGGTGGCTGGAGATATAAAAGATTTGCCTAAATCTAAACAACTAGAAGGTGTACATTATGTCAAAATGGATGTAACCAACAAGGAGTTGTGGAAGACTTTTGAGCAATTTGAGATTACAACAGTAGTCCATTTAGCAGCGATTTTGGATTCGCAAAGTGCACCTAGAGAGTTCCAATACCAAGTAGATGTAGTAGGGACTCAAAATATATTAGATGCTTGTGTCAAAACAGGTGCTCGTCGTGTGATCATTAGTTCTAGTGGAGCGGCTTATGGATATTATGCAGATAATCCAGAATGGTTGAGGGAGACTGACCCTGCTAGAGGAAATGAGGCTTATCCTTATTCTGACCATAAGCGATTGATAGAGGAAATGTTGGCGAAGTACCGCAAAGAGCAACCTCAATTGAAGCAAGTTGTCTTTAGAATCGGTACTGTGATTGGTGCGAATACTGATAATCTGATTACCAACTTGTTTGAAAAGAAAACAGTGTTGGGGTTAGCAGGATATAAGAGCCCTTTTGTTTTTGCTTGGGATGAAGATGTAGCCAATGCAATGCAATATGCAGTATTCTCAGAGAAAACAGGTGTTTATAATCTAGTAGGGGATGGTGCTATTTCTAATAGTGATATTGCCAAAATACAAGGTAAGCGTTATTTGCCTTTACCTGCTTTTTTGATAAAAGGCGCTTTGGGGGTATTGCATCCATTAGGGATTACTCGCTATGGACCTAAACAGCTATTGTTTCTACAGTATCGACCAGTTTTGGATAACACAAAACTTAAAGAAGAATTTGGATACATTCCTGAAAAAACATCTTTGGAGGCCTTTACTTATTACCTCAGAGAAAATGGTAAACAGGTTTGTAATCTTAAAAAAATAAAGGTGCTTAAGCCTTAAGATAAAATTTTTGGAGGTGCTGTGATTACTCCTTCAAATAGTTTTGTATTAATTGCAAAAGCGTCATCTCTACAATAGTGATGACGCTTATTTTTGGTTTATATGGGTAGTATGAAATTATAAACTAACTTAAGCTAAATGAGAAAGGGAGTACCATTCTTACGGCTACATTTTTGCCATTTTTTTTGCCAGGAGTCCATTTTTGAGGCATATCGTTCATCGAATTAACAATACGCAAAGCCTCTGCACCACAGCCATCTTTTATATTTCTTACAATCTTAGCATTTTTGATAGAACCATCTGTATCTACTATAAAACTAATAATTACCCTGCCTTCTGTTTTATTTTTTTTAGCTGTTTGGGGATATTTAAGTTTGTTACTAATAAATGTCATTAATTTTTGATTAGAGCATGTTTGTTGGGCAACTTCTCCAGTGTTTAAACATCCTGGAAACATAGGAATTTGTTCTACATCATTTTTAGTTAAAGATGTATTTTCTGCTACAAATTGTATCGCTTCTTTTGATGGCATATGTTCAGCTATATCAAATAGGCTATCTTTCTCTAGCCTTTCTGCAAAATGTTCCTCAATAAAGTTGTGTGTACTAGTGTCTATATTAGGATCATCATAGAGTTCTCCATATGCTTCAATTAGGGCTTGAGTTGTGGTTTTTCTGTAGGTCGCATTATAGCGATTTATAGCAGAGGTTGGATCATTTAATGAATCTTTATTTAGATAGAAATCTAGGGATTTTTTTAATTCTGAGTTTGGGTTTTCATATTCTTCCGAAAAATTGTCCATTAAGGAAGCAAATAATGTATCTGGATTAATTTCTGCTTCTGCTTGAGGTGAAATATTGCAAGAACTTTGTATTGCAATACTTGAAATTAGTACAATAGCAATAGGATATATTAATATATACTTGGAATAACTATACTTGCTTGAACGTTTTCTAACCATCATTGAAATTCGATTTTTAAGTTGTGAATAAATAAAATGATTAGCAAACTTAATTTTCAAACCCAATACTGATTGTTTTATCAATAGTTTGCCATATTGTTTGGTGGAAGTATTATCTAATACAGCTTTGTCCGCTAAATATTCATGGATATTTCTCAATTCTCGATCATAGTAGTAGATAATTGGATTGAACCAAAAAATAATTTTTAGCAGTTCCAAGAATATGACATCTCTTGTATGTTTTTGCTTTACGTGGGCTTCTTCATGTAAGAGTATTTTTTCTAAATCATTGAGAGGAATGATTATTTGTGTACTAATGAAAATAGTGTTTCCAAAAGAAAATGGACTATGAACTTCTGCTGTATGAGCAAGAGCATAGTTCATATATTTTGTGACCTTTGCGTATCTCTTGAGATGATATATTCTAATAATTCCCTTGATAAAAAGGACCATTGAAAAGACAAAACCAAGAATGTAAATATTTGAAACCAATAAGCTCCATGAAAAAAAGGATTGATTATTGGCTTCGATAGTTTTTTTGATCCAGTTACTAGTATCTTGAATCCCATAAGTAGGTAAGTAAACAACTGGAATTGTAGATTCTTCTATGGGAATGAAGTTAGTTAATAAGGGAGTAAATAACCCCATGATAATTCCTCCTAGTAAGAGGAATCTATTAAGTTTAAAAAAAGTTTCTCTACTCAAAAATAGTTTATATAGTAAGTAAAATAGTATCAATCCCAAAGTGGTCGTTAAGAGATAACTAATCATTATATTCAATTTTTTTATAGAGAAACTTTTTAATCAGTTTTATAGCGTATTTTTACGTTGAATTAATTAAAAAAAACTAGCGAACTAGTTCAGTTTAAATCTGAAAGGAAGTTTCATCTCAACCTTAACATTTTTGCCATTTTCTTGACCTGGAGTCCATTTTTGAGGCATATCGTTCATAGAATTAACTACACGCAATGCTTCTGCACCACAGCCATCTTTTACATCTTTTACAATCTTAGCATTGATGATAGAGCCATCTGTATCTACGACAAAACTAATGACAGCCATACCTTCCGTTTTATTGTCCTTAGCTGCTTTGGGGTATTTTAAGTTTTTTCCAATAAACTGCATTAAATTTTGGGTAGAGCAAGTTTGTCTAGCAGCTTCATCACCTTCTGTACAGCCTGGGAATGTAGGCATTTTCTCTGCATCACCATGCTGTTTTTTGTTCTCTTGTTCTTTCTTTTTAGCTTCTTCAAGCGCTTTTTCTGCAAAAAAAGCAGCTCTTTCTGCTTCTTGAGTTAAAAGAATAGCTTCTTGTTCTCTTCCCTCTAGTAAGCCATTTGATTTTAGTTCTAATGTTTGAGCATAAGCTTCTGATTCAGGGCTTTGCTCAGCTATTGTTTCTGAACCAGCTGGAGAGCAAGCACTCTGCGCTGCAATGCTACAAATCAATAAAGCAGTCATAGGCAAGACCAGTAAGTATTTTTGGTAAGTATATTTACTTGATCGCTTTTTGGTCATCATATAAATACGGTTTTTAAGTTGTGAATAAATAAAATGATTGGCAAAAGCAACCTCTAAACCCGGGATGGATTGCTCTAATAATAGTTTGCCATATTGCTGAACAGGTGTATTCTTCAATACTGCCCCATCAGCTAAATATTCGTGAATATTTTTTAATTCATATTGGTACAAATAGACTAAAGGATTGAACCAAAAGATAATTTTTAGGACTTCTACAAATAAGACATCCCATGTGTGACCTTGTACTACATGTGCTTGTTCGTGTGCAATTATTTTTTCTAAGTCATTTGAGTTGAGATCAACCTGAGTGCTTATAAATATAGACTGCCCAAAAGAAAAAGGACTGTGCATTTCTTTGGTTTGAACTAGGGTATAGTTGGATTGTTTAGTAATGTTAGCAGAACGTTTGAATTGATATATTTTTAGAATTCCCTTGAAAAATAGAAGAGCTGAAAAGGATAGACCTATGGCATAGATGCTCAAAAGCAATAAGCTCCAAGAGAAAAAGGTTTGGCTATTGGTTTCAATAGATTGAGTTATCCAATCACTGGTAGTTTGTATATCATAAATAGGCAAATATACTACGGGGATTGCAGCCTCTTCTATGGAGAAGAAGTTAGCTAGAAGTGGTATGATTGCTCCTATTCCTAAGCCACCTAGGATGGCTATTCTATTGAGCTTAAAAAAGGTTTCCCTACTCAAAAATAACTTATAAAGCAGATAAAACAGTCCCCAACATATTGTTGTTGTCAAAATATAACTAATCATTGTTTGTAGGTTTTTGGTCGCTGTCTTCTAATTGCTGAATCATATCGTTAATATCTTGAGTAGACAGGTTTTCCTTTTTCACCAAAAAAGAAACCAATCGCTTTACAGAGCCTCCAAAGTAGTTTTGGACTAAAGAAGAGACACTACGTTTGCTGTATTCTTCTTTACTTATAATAGGAAAATACTCATAAGTACGGCCATAAGCCTTATGGTCTAAAAAGCCCTTTTTCTCTAATATCCTAACAACTGAAGATATGGTGCTGTGTGGAGGTGCTGGCTTTTGATTGAGACTGTCAATAACATCTCGTACTGTACAACGCTCCAATTGCCAGATAATTTGCATAATCTCCTCTTCTACTTTTGTTAGCTTTTCCATATCTATATTCTTAGTCGTTTAACTTGATATTACAAACCTACAACTAAAAAATAAGCTTCGCAACTTTTTACTAAGTTTTATGACGTATTTTTACGTTAATCTAAGTTTTGGGGTGTTTAAGTTTTTGATGTAGAGTGTTTTATGTTTGAAAGTAGGCTGTTATTTTTTTCCCGAAACGTTTCTCGTAAATTTTAGAAAAGTAATAAGGAGCAGTAAAACCAGAGGCATAAGCTACCTCCGCAACAGTTTGGTAAATGCCACGTTCTAACAAATCTCTAGCAGTTTGTAAGCGGATTTCTCTAAGATATTGGCCAGGTGTTAATCCTGTTACTTTCTTGAGTCGACGTTGAAGATTTCGACGACTCATACCTATTTTTTTAGCAAAAGCTTCTGCATCAAAATCTGCATCATCTACAGATTCTAGGGCAATTGTTTCTAACTCTTTTATCCACTGTTGATCATTTTCTGAAAGGGGAGAATCTTCTTGCTTTGGAGCTGACACTATAGGTTTGTTCAGGTTTAGATCATTGACTTTAGGCTCTTTTGATTGGCGATTTTGAGCATAGAGCAATAGATTTTTAGTGCGAGCTAACAGTTCTTCTACCAAAAAAGGTTTAGTCAAATAGTCATCAACCCCAATTGTTAGAGCATTCAATTTATCCTTAGTTGCTGAGCGAGCCGTAAGCAAAATCATAGGAATAGGACGAATGCGCTCGTTAGACTTGCAATGTTTTAGAAGCATGAACCCATCCATTTGAGGCATCATTATATCGGATATAATAAGTTGAGGGAGCTTGTTTTGAGTATCTTGCAGATAATCCCAAGCAATTTGTCCATTACTGCAAGCTATTACCTTGTAATCGTCTTGCAATAGACTTTTGATGTATTGCTGCATATCCAAATTATCCTCTACCAAAAGAATGGTATAGCTGTTTTTAGGTAGTTCAGCAGTTATTAGAGGGATAACCTCACTTTCTACAACTTCTGATTCTAAGGAGATTCTAGGGGGAGAATAACTATGCAGGGCAGTCTTAACTTCTTTCAATTCCAACTCAAAGCTGAATTTAGAACCTTTCCCTAATGCACTTTCTACATAAAGTTGGCCTTGCATAAGCTCAGCTAACTCCTTACAAAAAGCTAAACCAATACCTGTTCCTCCTTCTGCTTGAGTAGTCTTCTTGGATTGATAAAAACGCTCAAAAATATGTGGTAAATCATCAGGATGAATGCCTTTGCCCGAGTCTTCTACTACAAAAAATAGTTTATTATTCTTATTACTTACTTGGACTTGGATGCTTTCTTTTGGGGCTGTGAATTTGAGTGCATTAGAAAGGAAATTATTAAGAATTTTTTCTGTTTTATCTTGATCTAGTAATATTTGTAACTCTTTGTCAACTTGATAATCTAATTTAAAATTGATCTCTTGAAACTTAGCCTGAGACTCGAATGTAGCAAATATTCGATGTGCAAAAAAGGATAGATTAGTCGACTTTTCGTTGATTTCTAGTTTGTTGGCATCCAACTTAGATAGATCTAGAATCTCTTCGACCATCTGTAGCAGTTGCTTGCCATTGCGTTGAATTGTCTCTAGCTGAGCCTCTTCTTTTGCATCTCTTTTTTTCTTGAGCAAGAGAGATAAAGGGCCTAAAATAAGGGTTAGCGGTGTTCTAAGTTCATGAGAGATATTAGCAAAAAATCTAGATTTAAGTTTATCTAAGGCTTTGAGTTCTATGGTTTGTTGTCTAATTTTTTGAGTACGTTGCTCTACCTCTATTTCCAAAAGCGTTTTTTGGCGACGCAGGACGCTTACTCGTATTCTAATTATAATGCCGATCAGTAAAAATAGAATAACAAGAGTGGATATAATAAACCAAGGACGGGCATAAAAAGGAGGATGAACAATTAGTTCTAATCTTAGAGGCTTAACATTAGATTCTTGAGTTTTGATCACTAATTCATAATCCCCTCCAGGCACAGCATCTAGGTGTAATGTTGGATGATCAGTGTATGTCCATTTGGTATGTAATCCTTCTATTTTGTAAGCATAGATGTTTTTTTGGGGTTTGGTATAATCTAATAAAGCAAACTTTAGAATAATATTCCGGTCTTCAGGAAAGATTGCTAACCGACCTCTTGTAATAGGTTCATCTGTCAAATCTACAATTTTATTAATCCTATTATTATACTTTGTGAAAGAAGTGACTTGTATAGATGCTTTAGTTTTTTCTTGCTCTTGGAAATCTTTAGGATGAAAAGAATTAAGTCCATTAACGGTTCCAAAGTATATAGTCCCATCTGTAGCTTGATAATGAGAACCTGTATTAAATTCTTCGTGGCTTAAACCATCTTTAGATCGATAATTTTTTATGCTGAAGTCTTCTTTATTCATAGACATAATTCCCCGATCTGAACTAAACCAAAGGTTATCATAATCATCTTCATAAATGGCATAAATAACATTATTGGACAAACCTTCTTCTCTAGTAAATTGGCGATGTTCTTTTGTTTTAGGGTTCCATTGTATAATACCACCACCTTTAGAAGCTAACCAAAATAAACCATCTTTATCTTCATGAATATGAGCAATAACATCATTAGGAATATGGTGTTGAGTATCTCCTTTTTTATGGAAATGATCTTTAACTTGCATCTCTTTATCTAACAAGTAGAGGCCAGAAGTAGTGGCTAACCAAACTCCTTTAGCATTTTCATGGAAGTAAAAAACCTCACTATTCTTTAGCTTATCAAAACCATTATAAGTTGTGACTAATTTTAAAATGCCCTCTTCTTGGTCAAAATAGGATAATCCACGTTTGTGGCCAATCCAAATCTTTTGATTTTGATCCTTATACAAAGCCCAATTCATATAAGAACATGTTTAAAAATTGATTGATAACAAAAATAGGAACCAGATAAATGTAAATT
>JAAEPD010000648.1 GCA_024222455.1 Aureispira sp. | reverse complement strand
TTCCAAAAAATCTTGGAATTGTTGTATAGATTTATCCTCGCTGTTCATGTTGTGTAGAAACGACTTGTGTTGTATTTTTAGTGTTAATAGAAATCTGTTGGCGTCCTAAATGCCGAAGACCTTTCCATAAAATATCAATATCGCTATTGGTGCCATAATCTTTAGCATAAAACAAGTTTAGTCGTTTGATAGTTAAGTCTCCTGTAGGCATAAAATTTAGACCATCTACTGGACTCAAAACGCTCGGTTTTAGAGTCGGAAGACTATCATCAGCTATTGTTCGAGGATGGTAACCCACCCAAGTTTTATAACCTAAAAGGACTTTGATAATATTGCTCAAAAGGCCAAGTTTTTGATGCATAACCAATATCAAAAAAGGCAATAAAACTAAAGCTCCTAAGGCAACTATTATATCCAAAATTCTCTTGTTTCGACGTTGGATAGAAGAGGCTATATTAAAACTTATTTCGATAGTATAAAAATCACCTGCAGTATCTTTGGAGTTAGAACCAATAATACTTTCACTATGTTCAGGAACAATCTTATAATTTACTTCGGGGCCTAATCTAGTCATCCAATGTATAATCCGTTCAGAAGAAATATCTTTAGCACAGAAAATCATTTCTTCTACCTTATAAACATGCACAATCTCATCTAATTGGTGTAAGCCTCCCAAAAAATCAGTCAATTCTTCATCTTCATAAGGAGAAACGGTTCCTATGAAATTAATATCAGCATGTACTTGATAAAGCAAGTGTAAAACTCGCTGACTTTCCTCCAAATCACCAACAATAACTAAATTATGTTGTTTTTGTTCATACCAAAAGAAAGAACCCTTTTTTAGCCAATTGATGATTCCTCGAATGCTAATAGTAGCAACCAACGCCCAAAGAGCACCCAACAAAATCAACATCCGTGAAGAACGCAGTGCAATAGGGAAAAAGGCATAAATAGCCGATATAAATACGGTTCCCATCACTATACCTGTTATCAAGTGTTTGAGCCGAGCTTGCCGGTCGTAGCCCCCTCGCATATAGATGACAAATAGCCACATGCAGATATAAAAAGGGAAGTTGAAGGAGAGTAGGGTAGTATCTACATCATAATAAAATGGATCATCAAAACGAATGATCTCCCAAACGTTTTTAATGACTACCATACCACCAAAAATAGCTGTGCCATCAAGAATAGGTAGATACAGACGTTTGCCCCAACCCGTAATAAGGGTAAGTATAGCCCTAAAATAGATAGCAAAACGAAGCATAGTGATAAACAGACCTGCACCTTTGCCATCTCCAAAATGTTTTTGCGTGAAAATAATCATCGCATTGTAGAAGGTCTTGACATAGTTTAGGCTGCCTTTCTTTGTGCTTTCTCCTTTGTAATGTATGATTGTAGTATCTGCAAAATAGTAATTCTTATATCCTGCTTTTACTATTCGATAGGAAAGGTCAATATCTTCGCCATACATAAAAAAGGCCTCGTCTAAATAGCCAACCTCATCGAGCACAGATTTTCGCATGAGCATGAATGCTCCAGAAAGCACATCAATTTCGTGTGTCTCATTTTTGTCTAAATAGCCTAGATGATAACGATTGAACCGTTTAGATTTTGGAAAGAATTTAGAAAGTCCAAATGCTTTGTAAAAAGCAGCTTCAGGAGAAGGGAATCCTCGTTTAGATTCTGGTAAAAATTTACCTTTGCCATCAATCATTTTTACGCCCAAACCACCTGCTTTGGGGTGAGCATCCATGAAAGCAACTGTTTTTTCAAAAGTATCTTCTCGAACTACAGTATCAGGATTGAGTAGGAGCACATATTCACCTTGTGCCACTCGTATAGCTTGATTGTTGGCTTTAGAAAAGCCTGTATTTTCTCTATTGACAATGAGCTTGACCTCTGGAAATTTTTCACGCACCATTTCCACAGATTCATCTACCGAATTGTTATCGACTACAAATACTTCCGTAGACACTTTTTGGGCTGCCTTGCGTACCGAAAGCAAGGTTTGCTCCAAAAAATATTGGACATTGTAGTTAACAATAATTACAGATAGTTTCATTGCTTGTTTTTTAGAAAAATGGCACTAACTAATGTTAGCCAATTCTAATAGTTTATTGCTAGAACGCCAGTTGCGTGTCGTGGCAGTTACTTTAAGTTTTCGTTCAAAAAAATTGTTGTTTAGTTTAGTTCGAGCTTGCCCATTTGGGCAATGTAGATAAATTACATTCTCTATACACTTGAACTCATCATCTCCACTATCAAAATCCTTAAGAGCATCTAGAAAATCCTTTTCTGGACTAGCTTGTAGCATCATTAAGTGCAATTTGCTAGTATCTATATCTTTTTGTGATAAAAATGGATTATTCTCAATGTAAGTACTCCATTCTTTAGGATCAATTACCCAAACGGTAACCTCAAAGCCCCATTTATCAACTATTCCTTTTTGGATAGCTAAGCTTAGTTTCGTTTTATCTAATTTAGTAGTGTTAAACAAAACATTACCACTTTGGATATAGGTTTTGACTTTTGTTAAGCCTAGCTCTTCATAAGCAGCTTTCAGTTCGGCCATTTTGATCTTTTTATGACCACCAACATTGATTCCACGTAATAAGGAAATGTATCTAGGCATAATTTATTTTTTGTAAGGAATACGAGCAACAATAGAACGGCCTAAGGTCATTTCATCAGCATATTCCAATTCTCCGCCAAAAGAAACACCTCTAGATATCGTAGATATTTTTACTGGATAATCTTTGAGCTGCTTGGCTAGATAAAAGATAGTGGTATCACCTTCGATCGTTGGGCTGACAGCCATAACTAGTTCTTTGACCTCTCCCGAAGCTATTCTACCAACCAAAGAATCTATGTTCAGATCACTAGGACCAATGCCTTCTATTGGAGAGATAACACCACCCAAAACATGGTAAGTCCCATGATATTGTTGTGTGTTCTCTATGGCCATTACCTCCCGAATAGTTTCTACCACACAAACTAACCGTTTATCTCGCTTGACGGAATTACAAATACTACAAATTTCTTCATCAGAGATGTTGTGACAAGTTTTGCAGAACTTGATATTCTTTTGCATGTTGAGTATGGCCTCACAAAATTCTTGAACCTCTTGTCCATCAGTTTGTAACAATTGTAAAGCAATACGCAAAGCACTTTTTTTGCCAATACCAGGTAGGGTAGCAAAAGCCTGTACGGTGTTTTCTAAAAGTTTAGATGATAGATTCATAAGCTGTTCCTATTTTTCTAAAATAACAATATCCTGAAATTCTGGAGATTGTACTTTATCTCGACCTCCCCAATATCCATATTGGGTATGATGTATTTTAAAACGATTAGTTTCTGTAAATTGTTGGGTCAAGTAGTCTTCTTTAAATGCAATATTGGCAGATTGAACCTTGTCATCCATTAGGCGATAGAAGCCATAGTCATGAGGAAAGTTAAATCCTTCTGATTTTTCTAGGAGTTTTTCAGATTCTTCTGTCAAGATGAAGAAGGTTGCATAGCATCGCCCACCAAATTTTAATACTCTATATATTTCTGAAAGATAGTTCTCAAACTGACTTGGAATCATGTGTGTAAACACTGAGTTGAGGACAACAAAGTCAAAACAATCATCCTTGTAAGGAAATTTGAACTGTGCAGCATCTTTTCCCTCTAGAGTGTATAAGTCGTTTTGAAGAGAGGCATGTTTGAAATAGAAGTTACTATATTTAGATGATATATTCTTTTTGCACCAATCTATTCCTTGTTGCATAATATCAAAACCATGATAACTCCCTTCGTTGCTGATATAATCAGTAAGTGGGACGGCTACACGACCAATGCCACAACCTACATCTAATATGCTATGATGGGGCTGTAAGTCGCCATATTGACGCATTTGGGTGACTACTTTTTTGCCTTGAGCAATAAAATCTCCTGAGCCAATAAAAGTAAGTCCTCTAGGAGGACAAAGCTTGTCTCTTTTGCCTGTTATGCTTTCCCAAGTGTCTAGTGGCCAATAGAACACACGCCTAGCCACCAAGCGTAATTTGGTAGGCAGTGCATAATATATTTTTCGAATACTCATTCCATTATGTGTTAATTGCTGCAAAGATAAGAGTATTCAAGCACAAAACAGTCTTTTATTGTATCAAAATACGGTCTGTGCTGCTAGAGCAAAATTATTTATAAAGCAAATAGTACAAACAGAATTTACGTAAAGGATCTGTTTTTTTGCGGAAAGGCCCTAAAGAGTCTTCCAAGAACATAGGGGCTATTCCTTTGGGCGTGCAAATTAGTTCATGATTTTTTTTATCCCAATCCCATTGCCACCAAATCAATAAATCGGTGCAAGCTTCTATTGTAGGACGAAATTTTCGAATTGAGATTATTTCTTCAAAGGTATCAGGATTGAATTCTATATTCAATTCAAAACCATGATACATAGTATCTATATGGGCTTGGTCTATAGGGGTTTTATCATTCCAGTGTCTGTAAACTGGATGATTGTTATTATAAACATTATTAATAATATTTTCTGTAAAAAGGTTAGCTGCTGTAGGAATTTTTGGGGATATAGGCTCTAATGCAAACTCTTGACCTAAGGGAATAATTTTAGCATTTTTCTGTGCTTTAACATTAGCTTTTAGCCAAAAAATAGGTTCATCTTCAGCAGCAATACGAACACCTACTGCTGTTGTGAGAATACTAGTTTTGCAAGGTTGTTCGAACTGATCTAAAACGATCTGAAATTTAGCATCTACCTGATTAATAACTTCTGCGCGTATTAGTAACGCTTTAGCTTCTTTTTTACTAAGTTTTTTAGTCAGTTGAGCATCTGCATAGAGGGGTGTTTTTTTCAACCATTTGATGTCTATATTTATGGGTGTAGTATTGGGGAAATCTAGCAAAGTACTATCCATATCATCCAAATAAAATAGTTTAGTTGCTTCTAAGTGATTAGAGAAAGTTAGCTCTGTATCCAAATACTGTAAACCTTGAACAAAGTCTTCCGTTGCTTGTTGCAAGAAAAAAGGTTGTCTAAAGTCGTCTTTATCTGAATAGTGCATCTCATCGATAGAAGGGGCAAAACGTATTGGTTTTATATATAATTGTTGCTGTGTCTCATCCCAAACGAATTGTTGAACAAAAGATATAGGACCTGCTTCTTCTGGATCCATTTCTGTTTCGACTATCTGCACAATCTCCTCAAAAGTTTCTGGATCAAAAGTGATAATGGTATCCAAAGAATGAATCATTTTATCCATTTTGTTTTCCGTCACAATATCTGTACTATTCCAATACTGATAGCTAGTGAGTTTTTTTTGTTTGAAGGCCTCCAGTATCTTAGCGCTTGCGTAATAATTCTTAACATAGATATCAATCTCTTCTTGGCTATAGTATTGACTAGCCCATAAAACGCTTGTGGTTGGTAGTTGTGGAGTCTTGCTAAAATGAGGGATTTCTACCCAAATTAGAGTATTTCCCTTTTTGTTTAGAATTCCTAAGGCTTTAGGGGATATAGTATATTGGTGTTTTGTGGCATCTACAATGATATGCTGTTTGAGTGAGATAGTTTGAATATCTTGCGCTGTTATTAGTTGGTTATTGGTAGTAAGTGCTGCTTTTATTTCGGTTGTTTGTAGTGGTCTTTCACATTTACTGTCGAAACCTGCATAAACTTTTACATTGTCAGAACACAGCCAGTTTAGATTGGAAAGTTGTTCTCTTATATCCCAGCCTTGGATGCTTTTTAGGAGGGTTTGCCCCTTGAAATTAAGGGTTTTGTTATCTGCTACTGGTTTGTTGTTGAGTAAATCTATCATAGAGTAGCTTTCTATTATACGATAATCTTTTAGGCTGTTTATCCAATCAGTATCCTTTTGGTAGTATAGTGTTGTAAAAACACAACAGTTTGCATCTTCATGATATTTAGAAGGGCTTATTGCAATCGTTTTGATATAAAATTCCTCTTTTGCTTTATTCCAAGCTAAATCTTGCACATATGTTAGTTTGACAAGCTCTGTTTTTCGTAAGGTGTCAATAGAATGGCCTGTTATTATTTCTTCAAAGGTTTCTGGGTGAAATTTGACTAAGGTTTCCTTCTTATAGAGGATTTCTTTGCGTTCAGACTCTGTAAGAGGAGACTTTGATTTTAAGGATTTATAGATAGGGTAAGGAGATTTTTGAATGCTGGACCATAATTTTTTTTGCAGGAATAAGCTGTCATTTGTAGACTTATAGGAGGAGAGGTCTTTTAATAAAATGTTATGCGTTTGACGCTCTATCCAACTAATATCTTGATTTTTATGATCAAAAGTAGAATTATTAGGATTTAAGCTTACCCAAAAAAGAGCCTCAAGCTCCTTCGATCCATGGATTGGTGTTGGACATAAACCTATAGCAATAGGTTTGATATTGAGTTGCTTATCTTGTTCATTCCAATACATAAATTGATGAAGACATATAGAATGCTTGAACAGGTTTATCCCATCCAATGCATTGCTAATCTCTTCGATACTTAGACGTTTTTGAAGTTGTTTAGTTGTATAGACTTTTTGTTTTTGAAGCCAATCAATATTTGCTAATTGATTTATAGCTTCAAAATCTAGATTGGTTTGCCTAATGAGTTGTGCTTCTTGATGATAAATAGGGGAGGTCACAGTAGTTGCCCACTTTACAGCAGGATTGCTTTTTATGTCTTTAAAGTCAACTTGTTGAGCTTGTAAGTTGCCTATTAATAAGACTAGTAGTAGGATTAATTTATAATTCATGAGGATTAGAGTTTGGGCTAATTATTAATAGGCTTTTGCTTTTGGTTCTAGTTCAGCTACAATTGCATTAGCCAATAGTTCAGCAGCTTTCGGTTCAAATCTGAACCAAAGTTCAGGCTCTATCAATTCTAACTCTGATACTGCTAGTTGGTCATTATTATCCCAAATAACATCTACCCGAGCATATATAGGCATAGTAGGACAGGCTGCAACAGCTTTTTCTGCAAAAGCTATTTCTTCTGTAGTCGGAGTGTATTGATGTACCGTTCCTCCAAAATCGTCTTGTACTCTAAAATCACCAGCCTTAGCTTTTTTGAGTATGGCATGACTGAATTTACCTCCAAATAACATATAAGCTACCTCTCCTTTAGAGACTACATTATGCTGAAATTCTTGCAAGAGCATATCTTCTTGCTCAATCAATTCTGTGAAGATGGTTTCGTGAGCATCTAAGTTATCCATATTGAGTCGGTAAGTATGTCGAGCCGCACCTGATATAGCAGGTTTAAGTACCGATTGTTCCCAAGCTGTTTCTACATGTAGTTGTTCTAGCGTTGTGAGGGTTTCGTGTTCTAAAAATAGAGTAGCAGGGATATTAATCCCCTTATGCAAAAGCTCTTTGAGGTAATGTTTGTCCATACTCCATCGAAGCAATTCTGGGCTATTGATGAGTTGTGTTTTTTGACTTACCTGCTCTAACCAAACTGAAAACTCTTCGAATCTATAAAAATAGTCCCAAGTAGTTCTGAATAAAGCAGTACGAGTGCTTGTCCAATCAAAATCAGGGTCGGCCCAATCTACTCTAGCTACTCGCAAGCCTTTTGCCTCTAAGGCTTCAGCAACTAGTCGGTCTTCGTCTAGTACATTTTGAGTGTAATCGTCAATTTCAGTAGGATTGACATAGCGAGCATCGGTGAGTATAGTTACATCGTATTTTTTCATAGTTGTTATTTTACTAAAGTTCGGATTTGGTTAATTTTTTTAAATGCTTTAGGCCATCTACTCTATTATATACCTTCATCCTAAAATAGTGTTTTTTAGTCTTCTTTAGCTTTTCTATATTCAATTTCTTAAAGTCCTCATTTTCAAAAATAGCAATTCTACCATCTGATAGGGTAACAAACAATTGATTGTACATAGTATGGTTAAAAGAAAAATTATCTAGAGTACTTGAAGTATATCTGATAACAGCATTTCTACCTGTACCTGTAATCAAAAATACAGTTTTGTTTTTATCCTTATTGTCTTTATCGGCACTAAAACTTGGATTAAGGCGAATTTGTGTTTCGGGATCATTTTTGTAAAATCTATCCCAATTATATATACCAAAGTTATTAATGCTAAAACTGCGAATAAGCTTTTCATCCTCAATGGCCTTCTTTTTTTCTTTAGTAATTCTGATTTTCTTTTTAAGTCGATAAGCCTCTATAATAAGCATTGTAGCTTGGTCTATGTAGACGTAACTTATTAGACAGTTTTCTCTATTGCTTAGGGTAAGTTGATAAATACCTGTATCTCTAGGAGTCGACGCATCAAAAAAAATGTGCTCACCTTTGCCGTTTACTTTTGTAAATGCGATGAATTGGTTGGTTGTATTAGGGCTTGAATTTAGCACAAAGTTTTTACCAAAATTTATGAGCAGCTGACCCCTTATATCCCAATATTTGATATCAGTTCGATAGCTGACAAATTTGCTAGAATCTTCTTTTGTTTGACGTATTCTAAAATCTTGCTCTTTAATTTGAGTTTTGCCTAATAGCTTACCTTTTGTATTCCAATAACTGAGTTCTCCATTTTCTGAGAAAGTAATAATTTCATCATCTTTATAAAAAAAGGCTTGTTGAATTTTCTTGTCATAAGTATTAAAGTCCTTAATCAATTTGCCTGTTCGATCATAAAGTTTAATTTTTTTATTAGCCACAAAAGAAGTCAAGATAGTTTTCCCATTTTTAGAAAACTTGAGAAGATCTTCTACAAAAGACATGTCTTTCTCTAGAAGATCTTCCTTAAATAAAAGGTTACCTTTTAGGTCTAGGAGTTGGAAAAAATTATTCTCATTAAGAAGCGCGATGAAATTATCTTCATTTTCCAAAAAGTCAGCAAATCCTTCTGCTAGTTTAGTTTTTTGACCTGTTTCTATATTCCATAAAATAGGAGAGTCTTTTTTATGAATTAAGATTATATTTTTTGTAGCATGAAATTTACTAGAATACAAATCAAAGCCATTAAAATCATCATCTTTAAAGCTTTCGTTCTTTTTCCAATTCCAAGCAATAAGTCTATTCCCAGTCCTGAAATTCTCTTTGAACAAGATTAGTTCTCCATATCCTGTCGAAGAATTATTTGTACACTGCTCTTTTTCTTTATCAAATGAAGCAATCAAGTTGCCGTCCCAATCAAGCACCTCTAGTTTGTAGATGCTTTCTACAATAAGTTTTTCTAATTGTACTCTATGTTCAAGGTTATGTCTAGAATCAGGTTTTTTGATTTTATAGCTTTTTCTAAATTTTTCTACTCCTTGTTTATCTACAATTACTAAATCTTTAAGTAGGAAAGGATCATTAGAATTAACAGAAGTATAGGCTAGTTTTTCAGTTTTAGGATTGTACTGATAATTATTATATTGGTTACTAAAGGCTCCAAGCTCTTTAAGCGTTTCTAAGTTATTGTTTAGGAGTTTATATATTCCTTTATGATCTTGAGCTATTAAAAGGTCATCTGATATAATATCTAGTGATGTTCCTTCATAAATTTTTTGAAGATTTTTATCATAAAGTTGAAACTGATTCCAACTCTGAAAAAGAATCTTATCGCCTATAAAATGGACTTTTGAGAAAAAGTTACACTGGGAGATTGTATGTGCTTTTTTGAGAATAAACTTAGGTTGAGAAATGGTTAAATCATCCCAATCTTCATCTTTGAATATACTGTTTACAGTGCTTTTGGGATTGAATTGGGCATCAGGAAGCGCTAGTTGCCATTGTATATTTTTTAAAGGTTCAAGTTCTGGATGTAGTTCTGTGTTTAGCTTTACCTGAAAGGAGTCTAATCCTTTGATTGGTTTGCTGCTGGGGTTGTCTGCTTTATGAGTTAGCTTTTCCCAATTATAAGGTTGTTCTCTATTCTTTTCTACTTCCGGATTTAGATAATAAAAATCGTAATTACCAGTTTTGTTAGAGGCTATGTTGGTCTCTATAGATTTGTCAGGAGCAATAAAAACAGGTTGACCATTAGCTGTTCCTTTTAGCTCAAACATGCCAGCAGATTCGAGTTGTTGCATAGTTCCATTGGCTTGCTGATATTGCATAGGGATTCCACTAGCAATGATATCTGCGGCATCATTGTATTGGCGATAAGAAAGTTCTACTTCACCTGTTATCAGCTTACCATTTTTATCAACAAAAGCATCTTTAGGAATCTTCAAGGAACTACCATCTTCAAGTTCTATAGTTTTTTCTTTATTGGCATTGATTTTAATCTTTTTAGGTGAAATGTAGACTTCATCTAATGGACTTTGGAGCTTAGTATAATTGTAGTTTTGTAATGATGATGAGGAACCACAACTTTGAAAAAAGAAAGGAACCATCAGAAGTAGAAGAGTTAGTAGGGAGTTAAGTCTCATTGTGTTTGTGAGGTATAATAATTATTTAACAAAGGGTTTTATATTTTAATCCTGTTTAGGAGAAGGAAGATTTTTAAGGGTAGAAAGTACCATAAGTTTTTGCCAAACTTTGCGGCTAAGCCCAGAAGTAAGGGATTCTATTTCATTAACGGCACTAATGATTACGTCATCTGAAAGACTTTGGGAATATAAGGCAGAAATTTTACCGATTAAGGATAACATTTCGGAGCAATAATCTAGATAGCGTTGAAGCTCAAAATGAGTGAGTGTACGTTCTGGAGAATTGATGGTTCTTAAATCTGTAGCCCCCAGCATAGTTGGGTCTTTGGTGAGCTGGTGCATGTCAATAACATGTGCTAACCCTCGTAGTTGGTCTAAGATTTTGAGCGCTTTTGCTCTTTTGATACGTACCTCTAGGGTACTCAAAAAGAAGATAGCTGCTCCTAACAAAACTAAATCGTTGATGGTAGCTTCAGAAAGTGTTACCACATATTCAAAAGAGAGGTTGACAGTACTAAAATTAATTAAGGTAAGGCTATATGCTAAACCAAATAAACTCATGGATATAATAGCCCCAATAAATATTCGGATAGGAATGTGAGAACGACCAATGTATTCAATATTTTCCTTGTTGTGTTCGGCAACATATAAGAAGCTATTGCAGGTTTTTTGTAGACTAGAGTCTGGAAAACGATCTTCAATACGCTTTTCTAATTTTTTGATGGTTTTGATAATCCTTTCGGCGTTGAGCGCAATATTTAAATTATTGGTATTGAGGCTTGTCATCTGCTAATTTTAAACATGTTCTGACTAAGTTAGAAAAAATCTAGTGTTTATAACAATCTTTCAAGAGGTCTTGCATTTTGGCCAAACCCATTTCTCTAGCTACTCTTATATTGCGTTCGGGTATAGATTCAGGTTCTTTATAACTCTTTAGAGCAGCTTCTAAACTCTCTTCTCGAATGATGTGCAACATAGGGTAAGGCGAGCGATTGGTATAATTAGCAGGATCATCAGCTTCGGCATCTGCAAAGCAATATTCTGGATGAAAACTTGCCAGTTGGTAGGTGCCTTCATATTCCTGGTGAATCAACAAGGCCTCCGCCAAGTCTAAAAACTTTAAGTAGCGTTTGAATGTTTTGAAGGTATTGGGATAGAGTACAAAAGCGGTCTCCATACTTTCTTCCTCATCCAGTCGCTGACATTCTACCAATAAGGTTTGTAAGGCAACCATTAGATCAGTAGTTTCTTCTACCTGATAATGGATGCTGTCTCGCAAAACTTCTCGTTTGGCAAATGGGCAAAAATTATAACCTACAATTACATTAACTATCCAGTTTTTAGTTTCTTGAATATGGTCGGGCATTATGCATGAATTATGGATTCTAGAATCCTTATGATATTAATTAAAATAGCGAGGAATCTAAACCCCTCGCTATAGTTTCTTATTTCTTATCCTTCTTAATTTCGTACAAAATATAGTCATTCAAAGCATTTTCGCTACGAGTAGTAGGGTGTTGTTTACCATTGGTCAATTCTACGACTTGCAGGGTTACATAGTTTTTGAGTTCAGACACTCGTACATAACCATCTCCATTCATATCAGCATCTCCAGATGTAAGGCCATTAAGGATAGAATAGGTGAAAACTCCATTGTTCCAATCATCCGATTCTAAGGCAAATTCGTAACCACCAGCCGCCGAAATAACAGTAGCTCCAGTTCCTTTAGTTACATCATTAAACAGTGTTTTCATATATGAAAAGGAGTTCTTGAGTCCAGCTTTAGGGCGGACAAATGTTGTTCCTGCTTTAGCAGTTACTTTTACATCAGTATTGGCAATAGTGCCTTTTACTACAGCTTCGTCCTTGTCTACTTCCCCAGAGTGGCAAGCATCGATCATGATTAGGCGATTGCGACAAGCCAAGCCATCTAACATTGCATCAATATCCTCATAAGGTAAACCCTTAGCTGTAGGATTGGCAAAGTCAACATCATGCATAGCTATAAAATAATCTAGCTCATCATTGAGTAGACCATGCGAAGATATATAAATGATAATTTGATCGTTGGTGTGTGCTTTTTTCAAGAATTTAGCAACTTTCATTACATTATTTTTAGTTGCATCTTCATTAAAAACTTTCTCTATAAACACATCCCCAAAGAATTTAGAATCCTTTAGCTTATCACTAAGATCTGTAGCGTCTTGCGTCGCAAATTTCAGATTACGCTCCTTATCTTTAAATTCCGATACACCCAATGCCAACACATATAGATTTGGTTTGTGTTTGTGAGCATCATAATTGATTTGGAAACTCTCTCTAACACTCTCCAATCCCTTGTCATTAAAAACAGAAACTTTGACTAAGTTTTTGCCTTCGCTCAACTCAACTTCTAGTTCTTGGTCTAATTTGTTGGTGTATTTATCCTTGACAGAGATTCCTTGACGTTTAGGCAGCGGCACTCCATTGATAGAAATACTTATTCGATCTATTTTATGACCTTCGTCAGATGCTTTGAGAGCCAGTTTTATGTTTTTATCTGTAGTCGAAATCGGTAAATCCAACTTGTTAGTAATATCTATATTAGGCAAGTGTAGTTCCCCCTCTAGATCTTCAGGAGCAAAACCCATTTTGCTAATTCGTTTTTCCCAAGCTTTGGTATAGAGTTTTACAGAGTATTTAGATACACCTAGGTCAGTCAACACCTTATCTGGGCGATTGAAACGCAAGTCAAACTGATCAAATGTGTAAAGGTGATCATTGTAACGGAAGCAGATACCCTCATTATTACCTTTAGAAGCTTTGTAATAATTGTTAGGAGAAATAATGATGTAATCAATTTCTTTTTGAGCAATAAGTGATGCAGATAATTTGCATTCCTCCAAATTCCAAACTTTAATGAAACCATCTTTGGCAGAGCTATAAATACGTTTCCCTTTTTTGCCAAACCAAACATACTCGATTTCACCATGATGTCCTTCAAGGGTACATACGTGCTTACGAGTTTCCCAATCCCATACAGTTACTCGGAAATGAACCTCTTCAAAATAGCCGCCTTGTCCTGTAACTAAGTATTTACCATCAGGACTAAAATTACCCGAAAAAAGTATTCCTTCTTCTTTTGTATTAAACTCATTCTCAAAACTATTGCTCACATAATCCCATTCTAGCCATTTCATAGGAGCCTCTAGTTTGTGAGTTTCCATATTAACCTTAGGTTCTGTGCGCCCTACTAGCATTTTAGTGCTGTTAGGAACAAAATCTAGTAAATAATCATAGCCTACTTGGCTAGGGTGATGGGCTATTTTTTTGCCAGAAGCTACCTCCCAACTAATAAAACCATTGGAGGAGTTGACAATTAGATGGTTACCATCAGGGCTCAATCTGAGCCCGTTGAACATAGGTACATCAGTTATCTCAAAGTAGAACTTATTGAGTTCTTTATTTTCTTCTGTATTCCAAATTCTGAAGTAATATTTGTTTTTGGTGTAATCCTTTTTGTTGAGCTCAATACCTTGTATGGCTAATATTGTTGCATCTGCATTGAGTGCTATAGCCGAGATTGTTTCGATACCTTCTATAGCATATTTTACTTTTATATTATTAGAATTATAGACATTGAGCACAGGCATTTTATCTTTGACCATTTCCCAAATAGCAAAAGCTTTGCCATCCGAACTAGCTGCAGCAGTACCTGTAGTAGGAATAAACCGTTCTAACTCTCCTTCTTTGAGATTCCAAATACGTAAGCCTGGATGTTTATCAAAAGTAGAACTAATTAAGTACTTAGAATTAGAGGCAACGGAGAGGTGTGTAGCCATTTTGAAAAAACCTTTCAAACGACCCAATTCTTTACCTTTGTGATAATCCATCAGTATTCCACCCATAAAATTAGTAGGCATTTGTCCTTTTCCCTTACTCTCCGAAAGTGTAACAGTCAAAGCAATCATTTTACCATCAGGGCTCATTGCAAAATCCCAACCTGTTCCTATACTATAAACACCAGAGGCCATTTTTGCAGGGTCCATAGAAGCATCATTCATGGAGCGTTTTAGTTTTCCTGTTTTGATGCTATAATCCATGACTTCAGCCATTTGTGTCATGATCAGTATTTCCTTATTGTTTGGCGTGAATTCTAGGTCTTTGACAGGTTTTGCAGCTGGAATCTTAACTTTGAATTCCTCTTTCCCTGTTTCTACATCCCATACAATAACATTTTGAGTAGTGATAATATAGGCTGCTACTTTTTTCCCATCAGGGCTTCTTTGCATTACAGATGGCATTCCTCCACCATCAAATCGTTTGATTTCTTCGCCTGTTTTATAATTGAGTAGTGCTACTTGATTTGGAGATTTGGAGCCTCTAGCAACCAAGTGTTCGCCATCAGGCATAATCACCATTTCAGTAGACATTGCAGCTGCTGCATAACTATTGGTTTTGTAGCCTGTAAGAATATCTACAGCTTGTATTTTACCATCTTTATTTACAAGAATTTCGTGAGTATTGGGGATATAAGCAAAATATCGATTGTAGGCATCAAATTTCATGCGTTGCATAATATCGCCAGTGCTGTGATTCCAAGTGATAATATTTCCTTTTCCATCTACACTAATAATATATTTCCCATCAGAGGTATAGACGGCTTTCCATACCACATCGGTATGACCATACAGTACTCTAAACTCTTGGCGCAAGGATTTGGACCAAATACGCACAGTTTTATCCATTCCTCCCGTGACAATGAATTTTCCATCATCACTAAAAGAGATGCTCATTACATTAGAAATATGACCACTGGTAACTACAATTTCTGGATCTTTTTGAGCTTGGATTTGCCATACATTCAACAGCAATAATCCAACTAGGGCTAAGGTTTTTTGAAGAGACATAAGAGGTTTTTAGTTATTAAAAATATAGGGCTAACTATTCCATACTATTTCGATTACAAATATTAGAATCTAACTAAGATTCTGTTAAATAACCAAACAGTAAGAAGTTATAATAACTAAAAATACAAATTTAGAAGCAGATGTCTTATGCCTTTCGAGCTTTTTTTATGCCAAAAACAAAAGCAAGACCGAATCCAATTCCTGCAATCCAATACCAATGTTGGTGACCAGAAGGAGAATCTAATGGAATAGGCTGAGGATTGCCAATTAGTACAGAGCTAGACCAGAAAAAAGGGTGCGTAGCAAGCCCCTTGGTATGCTCTAAATAACTTAGTTTTGCTTGTTGCAAAGCACTTGCTTTATCAAGCCCATCAGCTAAATTGTGGTAAAAGTAGTCTATGATATGGACACTAGATTGGTCGTTGAGTTCCCATAAAGTCATCATCACACTAGGTATCCCTGCATACATAAAACCTCGACCAATACTAATAATACCTTCGCCCTGTTCATATCGGCCATAGCCCGTTTTGCAGGCACTCAATACAACCATATTGGCTTGTTGCCCATCCAAATGATTGATCTCATAAGTATATAGCAAATTATCCTCAAGGCTATCGAGATTTTCCGTAAACATTAGAGAGGAATAAGCAGGGTGACTATGATCGACCAAGCCATGCATGGCTAGATGAATGATACTATAGTCTTCATTTTGAAGCTTTGTTTTAAAATGCCTTTCTACCGCCTGTTCACCGTAGACATAATCCCCTTGAAAATGTTCTTGCAAGAAGTCTAACTCTTCTGTTGTACCATGAAGTTGAACGGCTAGATTGTGCAAAGTTACTTCATCTACACTTCGATTTTTTTGTGCAGAAGAACTAAGTTGTTCATAGCGAATTTGGTTGTTATAACGTGGTGCAAAACCTAGTATTCTACCACTTTTTGTATTTAAGCGAGTTTTGGTGTTCACCATCAAGGATGCTGAGTATTCATAACGAATGCGATACTTTCGGATAAGGTAGGCAAGCGATTTATAGTTTTGGCTAGTTCCTTCTGGTGCTTGAGTTAGGAAAACCTCAAAGGGAATGTAATGTAGGTGATGGTCAGGAACAATAATCAACTCCTCTTTCCCTTCCAATATTGGATCATCCAAAAAGTTTTGGTACAACCACAAGGCATTTTTAGTAAACTGTTGATAGGCTGCTTCTCCTTGAGAATTGATAAACGAAATGTCGGTGAGTGCATGGCGCAGCTCTCGAATAGTTCGTCTGAATTTTACAGGTTCAAAAGCATCTACTGTCTTTATTTTTACATCCTCTTGTGTGATGTAAATAATAAATGCTTTTTTATTAGTAATAAAATATTCTATAAATACACTATTCGAATTTAGGTGTTGTTGTACTTCGGCTGGAGCAACTATAGAGTCCCTTCCATGATCCCATGAACGGTAATTGGGGTAGTCTTCAAGTAGCTGTTCCTCTAGTACTTTTAGTTCTTGTTTTAGTTGTAATAATTGCTTTTCGCACCGAACAACCTTTGCTTTATTTTCAGCATGTTTAGCTTCTAATATTTTTTCCTTATTAAAATCAATTTTAATCATTAGAGCTTCTTCCTTTTCGAGAAGACTGTCAGGTATTCCTGCCCCTCCATGCTGATATTGGTTTCTGAATTTAAGGATATTTTCGTTGAGTAAAGTTGCTTTAGAGTGCTCTATATAGTTGAAAACAGCATCTCTATAATACAAATCCTTACTGTCTTGGTAGAGTTGCCAAGAGGTGAGTGTAGCATTGTTGTAGGTTGGGCGTAGTGCATTGAGCGAAAGGAGTTTGGATTCTTGTCCACTATAACTATCTTTTAGATAATTAGCCAATAAAATTACATTTTCAAAATCTTGATGAGCACCAACAAGATTTTCTTGATCTAAGAAAACTTGACCTCGCTGGTTGTATGTTTTTACGGCCACAGATTTATTCATAACTTGGTCTAGGTACTTAACTTCGTTATTCTCATGCGTATGTTTAGAGTGTAGTAATGCCAATACAGAGTCAAGATAGTTAACCGCTAATTTTTCTTGCCCAGACTCATCAGCTATCACACCTAGCCGATAGTAGGTCTGTGCTACACGCTTACCTTTTTTGCCATATTTTTGAAGTTCTATAGCCAATGCTTTTTTGTAATATTGGGTGGCTTGAGGATACAATCCTTTTTGCTCATAAGCATAGCCTAAATTGCTGTAAGCATCGTCTATCCCTAGTTGATGCTGCTCAATGTGTTTTAGCCGTTTAGGACTATAATAAGCAATGACAGAGTCTAATTTTTGAAAATGTAAATAGTAGTAAGAAATAGATAAATGTTTGAAAATTCGATGCCTATGTTGATAGGCTGGATCGTTGGGTATTTGTTGGCTATAGCTATATATCTGATGGTAGATATGGTGGGCTTCTTGGCGTTCTCCTGATACCTGCAAGATATCTGCAATATGCTTTAGAGTTTTGACCGTTTTAGGTGTGTTTTTGAGCTCTTTGTATAAGGTGGAAGCATTATAAAAATAGGGAAGCGCTTGTCCATAGTCCTTACGTTCTGAATGCATCTTTGCCAAATTGAGCATATAGTTGGCTAAGGTAGTCGAATCCTTTTTAGGGTGATTGGTCCTTATGAATTCTTGTTCTATAGCAAGTCCTTGCAACGTAATTTGAATAGCCTCATCAATCAGGGCTTCTTGGTACTTTAGTTTACCTGCTAATTGATAAATATATTTAAAGACCATTCTATCTTTATCCAAGTGTTTATGCGCTATAGCATAGACTCTATCCATCAATTGATTGGCTCGTTCAAAATTGGTGTTTTCGGAGTAATAGATACTATATATAACCAACATGTTGGCATCAACAAACGTAGGCCAATCCTCCAACCTTTCTGCTAGTTGCGAAGCTTGGTGAGCATATTCTTGGCATTTTTTATAATCAGATAGATTCCAGTAGGTTCTACCTATTACAAAGTAAAGTTTGGCTCTTAGTCCTTCCTCCTCCTTCAGTAATAGAGCCTTCTCTAGCTTTTGCAATTTTGCCAATGCCTTTTTATTTTCATTTCTTCGAAGCGTAAGAAAGCTCTGGTTGAGTTCTACCTGAAAGGAAAGTACTGGATCTGGATGCCCCTCTACATAGTCTTTTGCTAAGTTGTTGAATATTGTAGCTTGTGCAAGGTCTTCTTCTTCATGAATAAGATCCCATGCTGAAAAAATATATTTTTCAGCTTCTTGATGGCTGCTTGCCACCTGTTGAAATGCCCAGAGGGAACTGTGCATATACAACAAGATAAATAATGCCCCTAATATTTTCATAGCCATTGGTGTTCAAGCTTATGTGCTTGAATAGTTTGGTGAATCAATTGATGGGACAAAGTTACGCTAAAATTACCAAAGAGGGAATTACGAAAAAAAAAAATCTTATAACTAGTTATAAGAAAGGAGCAGAGTAGGCTTTTTGCTAATTAGATCATTCAAAAAAACTTGAATATACGATAAGAATCAGCTACAAAAGTAGCTGATTCTTATCGTATATTCGCTTATACTTACACATTTTAGAATCTAAAACCTTTTATGAGATGATATTGAAAACTATATTCCTTAACCTTTTAATGTTAGTCACATTTACCATGAATACGCCAGAACAAGAACAACAGGCTAAACTAAAGCAACTAAACCAAACCCTTATTCAATTCCAAACGGAAATTCAGAAAATGAAAGCTGAAAAACCAGAGGTATTGAAAACTTGGTTGAAAACCAAATCAAATAAAGAAGCACTTAAAAATGCAAAATTGGCTGGAACATACCTCAAACAAATCAAAAAATTAGAAGCGATACAAAGCAAATCAAATACTTCTGATGCTAAAAAGAAAAAATTAGAAACTAAAATTGATAAACTAGAAGATAAGGCTCTTGCTCGTGGGGTGAATTTGGATGCTGTTACAGAAGAAGATGGTGAAGGTGATGTGAAGTGGTGCGAATTTAAGAAGACAGTTTTTGAATTTTTCTCTGTAAAAATCTTAAAAGAGAACTTAAAAGAAGTAAAAACAGCCGATAATAAAGTTATAGATGTACCTAAGCTTATTGAGTTTGCAAAAAAATGTTCTTACAATACACCATTAGGTAAAACTCTTGGAGAAGCTCTTGTTAAGGAATTGGAAGGAAAAACCACTGTTGCAGAAGTAAAGAATGCATTAAAGATTATGTAAGTGAAAATCAGACCGCACACACGCACATGCGAGCATCTGGAAATTTATGTAAAAAATATTATATTGCTAGATATGATGAATTATGCAACAATCTATCAAAACG
>JAAEPD010000647.1 GCA_024222455.1 Aureispira sp. | reverse complement strand
TTATTTATTACTAACTTGTTCATGGTTCGTATTTTGTTTAGTGCTCAAAAGTTGCGTCACTTTTAAACTAAACATTACGAACCACTTTTTTATTTTAACTTTTAGTTTTTAAATCTCTTCAATAATAAGAGTCTCATATACTAATTTATAATCCGTCGCTTAAAATATAGCTCGGATTTTTTTATTCTTTTTTATAACAACTTCAGAAAGGTAAAATACCCTACAAATCATTTATTAATCCATTTAACACCAAGTCACTTAGGACGAAATACAAAAGTGCCTTTATGGAGAATAATCAAAGCCATTATTTATCGTTTAAAAACAGGATATCAATCTGCATAGGCTTGTGCATAAAAGGCACAAAAGCTCTGACAGAACTAACCAGTTACTATTTTCTGTAATAAGGTTCTAATTACATGGATAGACGCTTTTAAAATCCTTTTGGTTCGATTTGAAAATAAATCAGATCCCTAGGCTAGTCTACATTATTTGGCCTTCATTATTATCTTTCTTAGAAAACATTTTTAAACAACTTCATAGTAAAATAAAAAATAGCCAACTGATCTTATCAGTTGGCTATTTTTATATGCTATGATGATTTTTTCGATTAGAAAAGATCACTTAAGTCTGGTTTGATAATTTCTACAGTTATACCTTTAGGTACACTGATAGTATAGTTATATTCTTCGTTTAAGTCGATGCCATGTAAGCTAACCGTTTTTTCTGTAGCAGGCATTAAGAAGATTAGTGTACCACCTTTTTCTAGGATTTCGTAGTTGTAACGACCTTTAGTTACTAAATACTTTAGTGTACGCTCATTAAAGTTTTTAGCATCAACTGTTGTTGAGATACGAATCACATTTTGATCCCATTCTTTTACCTCTATTTCACCATCAAAAGCTAGTGCTACAGTATGGTAACTATCATTTTGGAAAGACTTAACAATTGTTTTTTGAGTTTGTCCAAAACTAGTAAAAGCGAAACCGATAACGAAGATAAAGATGGCAATTATATTTTTCATAGCAGTATATTTTTTCATAGCGTTTTCTAAAGTTGTCTCTTATTTATTTATGGTGTTTAAAATTATTTTGTGAACTTTTTTTCGATATACACGAATATTTTTTTGAAAAGTCACATTTTTTATTAGAGACATTTACATATAAAACGAAAGCTGTGCCAAAAGTGTGACCTTGACCAACTATTTTTTAAAAAAATTAAATACTTGTTCTATTTTTAAGAGGAGGGAGACTTCTTCCAATTATTAGATTAAAACTCTGAAGGATTATCCTCGGTCCCATTTCCTAATTGTGGATTATTAGGTTTGTTATTTTGAGCTCTTTGCAAAGGATTTCTAGGCATTCGAATAGTTTGTATATCTACTCGTTGTCCCTTATGGTTGATATAGAATACTTCTTTGTCCTTAATTACTTCAGCTACACCATTATTGAAATGCTCTACAAATTCATACTCAAAAGGAATGATTTCGTTACCTTCAATATCAATAAAACCCCATTTATCCCATTTCTTGACCCCAGCTAAGTTTTCACTAAAACTATAAGCCGCCATATATTTAGGAGCGATTAGGATATTTTTAGTCTCTTTGTTGTAATAGCCCCATTTTGTAATTTTTTCATCTAGAAAGGGGGCAACCTTTTCGAGGTAGCCAGTAAGTCTTATAGCATAATCGATCTTGTCAAAAGCCTCTGCATTTATCTCTTTTATGGCATCTAATAAGACATTGGCCATTTGTTTATAATTTTGTGTATTATAAGCATTGTCAGCAATTCGAAGAGATTCCTCCATTCTATGTTCTCGATGACAGATTAGAAGTTTATGTTCTATTACCTCTCTGGTAGGCTCAAACCCTTCTTCATAAAACTCTAAAGCTAAGTGGTATTCCTCTTCAGCAGATTTCCATCGAAGGGCTAAAAAATATTCATGCGCTTTTTCTAAATGTTTCAAGAATGGAGCACGTAGGATTTTCAACTCTTCATTGTCCAAATAACTACTAACCTCTTTATAGAGTTTGCCAATAACAGCATCGTTGCGTAGTTCTAGAGCATCCTTACAGTTAAAATAAGTGGTTTGATAATCTTTTTCTGCATAAGCCTCATGAGCAGCATTAGCATAGTGCCGAAAGTCAATTTCTCGTTGGCAAACAGCAATTCGAGCTTCTATACTATCTCTATGAGGTAAAAAACCTTCACGCCAATTTTGCAAAGCTTCCTTATATAAAGGTAGAGCTGTTCTAAGTGTTTCTGGGTGTTGCTCCCAATTTTTATAAATACTCTCAGCCTCCTGTATTAACCCCTTAAAGGATTCTTCTAATTCTTGTTTTCGATGTCGAACTATTTGTAGCTTTTTATCTAACTCATCTATAACTTGGTCAAAAAGCTCGTTTTTAATATTACTACTATCATAGATAGGTAAGCCTGCTCTAGGAAGCACATCTAGGTTTTTGAATGTAGTATCTTCCCACCAACAAGTATTTAGTATAATAGGAATAACAATAGAAGCTCCTTCATGGTGTTGTCTTAGTGTATCTTTTAGTTCTTTAGATATGAAAAAAGGGGAGAGAATGGAGCGTTCGCTCATTAGCAACAATACAATATCTGCTGCTTCTGTCAACTCATGAATCATACTACGGCCACTCTCACTAAGATCAGAGCCATCATACCATACCTTATTGATTAAGTAACCTTTGTTCTTTTTGTTTAGGTCACCCAAATGTGTTAGGACTTCTTCAAATTTTTCTTGATCCTCAGGATGATAGGCTATAAAAATATTGAGTGTATATGTGGCTTTTATATACATAGGATATTGATATGATTATTTAGCATAATACTCCGTTGATTTTTTAGTTTTTTGTCAAAAACATAAAAAATATCTTGTATTTAATCAATTAAATACGACTTTTTAACGGAGTAGTGTTAGCAAAGAGTTGACTAATATCTTTGAATGCCTTAAACTCTAAAGCATTGCCAGATGGATCTAATAAAAACATAGTAGCTTGTTCTCCTACTTGCCCTTCAAAGCGAATATAAGGTTCTATGACAAACTTAAGTTGATGGTCCTTTAGGCGTTGAGCTAAGTTTTCCCAGTCTTCCCATTCCAAGACAACTCCATAGTGAGGAACAGGAACTCCATGCCCATCTACCTGATTAAAATGTAGTTGATTGTCTTCTTTTGCGCTTGTTTTGAGGTGAGCTACAAACTGATGACCAAAAAGATTAAAGTCGATCCATTGCTCAGAAGAGCGTCCTTCTGGACATTGAAGTATGCCACCATAAAAAGCTCGGGCTTCTTTTAGGTTGTGAACAGGGATAGCTACATGAAATGGTGTTAGTTTACTCATGTTTGGTAAGTATTAAAAAGCAAAAAATCCAACAGCATAACATTTACGCTGTTGGATTTTGAAGATATATATATTGTTTATACTGGAGGATTTCCTTTATCGTCAAAATCACCAGGAAACGGCTTGTCTGGATTATCTGTATCCCCAAAATCAGGAATATCAAAAGAATCTTCATTCGGAATGTTGAAAGAATCCTCATTAGGCATATCAAAATTATCATTAACCTCACCACCATTACCATTAGTAATTACGGGAGGGTTGTCATTAACTGTAGGAGGTTGAAAATTGTCATCTATAGTAGGAGGAACAAAAGGTGGATTGTTACTATTGTTATTATTAAAAGTAACATCCTCATACAAGCCTTCACCATTTACTGGCTTCATCAAGGAATCGATCATTTCTTGTACTTTATTGTTAACATAGTCACCACTAGCTCCATTTTTTAGTTGTGTTTGCAATTGCATCAACTGCATAGTTGATCTGATGCGATCTACACTCTCTTTTGCTGCATTTTCTTGCTTAATAGAAGCTAACTTATCTTGGAGCTTCACTTTGGCAGCTTCCTCTCTAGCACGAACCAAATCTCTAGTTGAACCACTAATAAACGTTTCGATACTATCTACCAAACTATTCAAAATTTTGTGTACAACTCTAGCTGAGAAACCACCTAAAAATGCTAATAGGGTTTTTGTGAATACAAAACCACCACCTTCTCCAGCTTCGGTAAGTAGGTTGCCTCCTGTATCAGATTCTGCAAAAATAAACTGTGCAAGAATAACACCTGACACAATTCCTAAGGTAAAACGAATCCAATAAATAGAATCATATTTAGAGTCATAAGAGCCTTTGGCAATGTATTTATAAGCCTCAAATAAAGCATAAAAAGATGCTCCTAAGGCTGCAACACAGACAATTACCAATTCATTTAATGCAAATTTTAATGGAGGGTAACTTAAGATTGGGCCATTGATAGTTTCTGGGCTTACTTCTTCAAAGAAAAACATTCCTAAGAAAGAAAATAGACAGATAATTGTTACAACCATCATCTTGCGCACTAATGGGACAGGACCTAATAAACGAAGTCCACCAGCATTTTTGGTGTTTTCCATCAATATAACTGATGATGGCATTGCAGGCGAAATAGTTTCGCTCAAAGCATTGTAAACACTACCTAGTTCATCTTCACCTATACTTATAGTAGTACTTCTGCCAAGTACACCTTCTTTTATATCTGATGTAAACAGACGTTCTCTAGCAC
The DNA here is from genome assembly GCA_024222455.1 of Aureispira sp. Taxonomy (GTDB): domain Bacteria; phylum Bacteroidota; class Bacteroidia; order Chitinophagales; family Saprospiraceae; genus JAAEPD01. Next base: position 11,507 of record JAAEPD010000647.1, on the reverse strand, counting down.
GCAGACTATCGAGTGTCTGTAGTACCTCTTGAGGGATTGGCTTACCTTGGCTTCTAGCATAAGAAACCATAGCTTCACATTCCTTTAAACTCTCTAATTGAGGTTTTAGCGCAGATAGTTGTTCTTGCTTTAACTGCTCGTCTTTTAGCTTTTGTGCTTTTTCTTCTCTAGTCATAACGTCTAATTGTACTATTTATTTGTTTTGATAAGGTTTGGGTTAAACACACATTAATATAGTAGTAATCGAAGGTTCAAGATAGAATAAATAAATTATAAAAAGCAAAAAAAAATAGATAATAATTTTTTATTCGGAATAAAACACTATTTTTGCACCCAGCTAAGATATGATTTCTTACAATCTTGATTGGTAACATTTAAAAATTAAAAATTAAAATGGCTAAGTACATTACTAAAGAAAAGCGTGCTGAAATATTCACAGAATATGCAGGCTCTGCTACTAACACTGGTTCTACAGAAGGACAGGTTGCATTATTAACTTTCAGAATTACAAGCTTGTCTGAGCATCTGAAAAGTAATCACAAAGATCACGCAACTCGTCGTTCTTTATTGAAAATGGTAGGACACCGTAGATCATTGTTAGCTTATTTGGCGAAAAAAGATGTTTTGAAATATCGTGAATTGATCGCTAAATTAGGTATAAGAGATACACTTAAGAGATAATACTCTTTATACAATACAAAGTGTTTTCACAAATGAGTGGAAACACTTTGTTACTTTTATTAGAAGATAATGTAGTTAAAATCACTTTAAGGTTTAGGCAGCACAACATCTCCACATTTCACCAAAAATCAACATTGCTTCCAAAGCAATCTTATCTAAAACCGTTGCTGGTTAAATCTTAATAGAAATAAAGGAAAATTAAAGTAAAAAGAACTTTGATTTGGTAATTGTAAGGAGCAATTGCACTATATGTATATAAAGGATGCACTAATAATATAGGAGAAGAATACACCAAGATAAATAAGTTTTATTTCCTATCCACGCTAAAATTTTGCTAGATAATAAACGCAAAATTACAAATCGGTAACTGGTGAAGACTCAATCTACTAAAGTACAAATGTTGAAATAAGAATAACATAATTATAATTGAATTAAAAATTAAAAAAACCACACGATGGGTAAAAAAAACGCTATTAGTATTGCTGCAGATATTGCAGGTAAGACTATGACCCTAGAGACAGGTAAATTAGCAGCATTAGCAGATGGCTCTGTTGTTTTACGCCAAGGCAACATGATGTTGTTGGCCACTGTTGTATCAACTAAAGAAGCTAAGGAAGGACAAAGCTTTTTTCCTTTATCTGTAGATTACAAAGAAAATTTTGCTGCCGCAGGACGCATTCCAGGTAGTTTTCACAGACGTGAAGGGCGTCCTTCAGGACATGAAATATTGGTTTGTCGCTTGATCGACCGTGTTATTCGTCCAATGTTTCCAGATACATATCTAAACGAAACACAAATATTTGTTTATTTGATAGCAACTGACAAGGATCAAACTCCTGATGCTTATGCAGCATTGGCAGCTTCTGCAGCCTTGATGGTTTCTGATATTCCATTCTTGACACCTATTTCTGAGGTGCGTATAGCACGTATCGATGGTGAGTTTGTGATCAATCCAGTTCGTACAGAACTAGAAAAAGCTGACATGAACTTCATGATTGGTGGAACGCTTGATAATATTGTAATGGTAGAAGGTGAGGCTGATGAATGTGATGAAGCAGATCTACTAGAAGCGATCAAAATTGCACACGAAACGATCAAGGTACAGTGCCAAATGCAATTAGATCTAAGAGCAAAATTAGATCCTATCACAACACGTGAGGTATTGGTATTGGATGAGGATGAAGACTTGAAAAAAGAAATAGATGATCTATGTACAGCTGGTATCGATGCTGTAGCTAGAAGTGGTAGCTCTAAACATGAGCGTTTTGTTGGTTTTGATGCTGTTAAAACCAAAATGAAAGAAACGCTTTTGGAGAAGTATGGAGAGGAGTTTATGGAGGAGAAGAAAGATATGATTAGCAGATATTACAAAAAAGTTCATAAAGGTACTATCCGTGAGATGGTAATGAGTGACAAAATCCGTTTGGATGGTCGTAAGCCTGATGAAATTCGTAATATTTGGTGTGAGATTGACTATCTACCAACTACACACGGATCTGCTATCTTCACAAGAGGAGAAACTCAGTCATTGACTACAGTTACTTTAGGTTCTAAGTTGGATGAGCAAATGATTGATAATGCAGAAGAATTGCACTTCGATCGTTTCTACCTACATTACAACTTTACTCCATTCTCTACAGGAGAAGTTAAACGTCCTAGAGGTGTGAGTAGACGTGAAATTGGACATGGTAACTTAGCTCGTCGTTCTCTAGAACAAGTATTCCCAGAAGAGTATGCTTATACTGTACGTATTGTATCTGATATTTTAGAATCTAATGGTTCTTCTTCTATGGCTACAGTTTGTGCTGGTTCTTTAGCATTGATGGATGCTGGTGTGCCTATCAAGGAGCCTGTATCTGGTATTGCAATGGGTTTGATCAGTGATGGAACTCGAACAGTAGTTCTTTCTGATATTCTAGGTGATGAGGATCATTTAGGTGATATGGATTTTAAACTAACAGGAACCAAAAATGGTGTTTGTGCTTGTCAAATGGATATCAAGATTGATGGTTTAGATTATGCTCTATTGGCTGAAGCTTTGGAACAAGCAAAAGCTGGTCGTATGCATATCTTAGGTGTTATGAATGATACTATTGCTACATCTAATGAACAATTGAAACCTCATGCACCTCGTATTGAGCGTTTTGAAATCAATTCAGACAAAATTGGTGCTGTAATCGGACCTGGTGGTAAAATTATCCAGCAAATTCAAGCAGATACTGGTACTACTATTACTATTGAAGAAAAAGATGGTAAAGGTATTGTGAAGATCTCTGGTGTTGGTGGTGAAGGTGTAGAAGAAGCTGTAGCAACTGTAAAAGGTATTGCTATGGACCCTGAAGTAAACACTGATTATGATGCAAAAGTAGTGAAGGTAATGCCTTATGGTGCTTTTGTTCAGTTCATGCCAGGTAAAGAAGGTCTACTACACGTTTCTGAGATTTCTTGGGCCCGTATCGACAAAGTAGAAGATGTCTTGAAAGAAGGTGATGATGTAAAAGTACGTTTGGTAGGTATTGATAGCCGTACAGGTAAATTTAAATTATCTAGAAAGGTATTAATTCCTAGACCAGAGAAAAAATAGTATTAGAACTTGTTCTAATCAAAATATTGAAAAGGCTGCTCAACTTGAGTAGCCTTTTTTTTATTGATTGAGATCATTCAAAAACGAATTTACATTGGTTATCTTTGCTCCACGAATAAAGAAAACAAACAATAAGAAAAATGATTCTACATATTAAAGCAAGATATTGGCAATTCCTAATCTTAATAGGAGGGCTGTGCATTAGTTTTTTGTCAGAAATAAAAGCTCAGAATGATTCTCTTAATCAAGCAAAGATAGAATCATATAAAATGCAAATTCAAGCTTATCAAACTAAGGGGGATATAGATGCTGCTGCCAAAACTAACATGGAATTAATCGATTTTTTGGAGGAGGTAAAAATTTGGGAGCAATTTGCAACTACAAAAGTTAGGTTCCTTTACTATCGGAAGGGTAAAGAGATTAGCTTCATAGCAAAAGAGGTAGAAGCTAAGTTACATGAAAATGCAAAAGGGGATGATTTAAGTTTTAGTTTAGGTCGGTTATATGAGCAGTTAGGGGTAATCTGTTACTACAAACAAGAGTATAAATTAGCAGAGCGCTATTTATTAGAGGGATATGAGCATATGAGATCAATGAAAGTACCTCGCTACGAAAATTTAGAAATGATTGTCCATAGTTTGAGCAATATATATGCATGGTCATTTGGGCGAGTAAAAGATGGGGTACATTATGCTAAATTATCTTTGAAATATGCGGAAAAAGCACATGGATTGACACATGCTAGAACCATTCATGCTACAGGTAATCTGGCTATCATGTACTCTTTGCTAGGTGCTAAGAATGAGGCAATGGATTACTACCGGAGAGGATTTACATTAATTGACAAGACAGAGAAAACTGAAGAGCTTAGTGTACTGAAAAGCATCTATTTGGCCAATATGGGGAGGTTGTTAGAGGAAAAAAATAAACTAGAAGATGCTTTAGAGTATTACGAAGATGCTTTGGAGCTTCAGTTAGAAATAGGGCGTTTGGGGGAGGCTTCTTTTGCACACAAATCAATAGGGAGTCTTTACTTTAAAAAAGGACAAATATTGAAAGCAGAAAAAGCTTTCTTGAAAAGCTTAGAGTATATTGATCAGTTTTCAGATCCATTACAGGTTAATTCACATAAAGCTGGACTTTATTATACCCTAGGAGAACTTGAAATAGAAAAAAAAGATACAGCTTTAGCTAAGGAACACTTTAATAAAGGACTATCTTTTTTGTATGCCAATTATCCTAATAAAAGGATGGGAGCTATTGCTAATATGTATGTAGCTATGGCAGAATCATGGATGTCACTTGATTTAAATCAAAGCATAGTTTGGCTTGAACAGGCGATGGTTAGTTGTTCTCCAACCTTAGAGCTTAAAGATATAAACCCCAATATTTCAAATGCAATAAAAGAGCATAAGTTTTTTAGTAAACAAGAGTTGTGTTCAGCTTTAAGTACTTATCATAATGCATTGTTTCTGCGTTATCAGAAAGATAGGAACTCAGTAGATTTAGAGTTAGCTTACAAAATTGCAGAAACACTAATCTATTTGAGTGATGAGGTACAAAACAACTTATCTAATACAGATGATCAATTAGCTTGGTTAGACTCCTTTCATGAGATATATCAAAAATCTATTCGGATTGCTTATGAGCTATATCAGCTAAAAGGGGAACAACGATATTTAGATTTTGCTTTTGAGCTGACAGAACGCAATAAATCAATGCTTTTGTTGCAAACTATACAGCAAGGGCAAGCACTCAAGTTTGGCGGTGTTCCAGATAGTTTAATTCATGAAGAACAATGGCTACAAACTCAATTAGCAACACTGACTAAACAACGTTTTGATGCAATAGCTCAGCAAGAAGAAGCGATAGAAAAACAGTTGGATGAAGCTATTTTTCAGATGAAAGAAACTATAAAATTATTTAGGGAAACATTAGCAAAAAATTATCCTAAATACCATGACTTAAGATATAAAAAGGACTTAGTTTCTATCCAGACATTACAAAAAACAGTACTAAACGAAGGCCAAGGATTGTTAGAATATTTTGTGACGGATAAAGAGATTTATATCTTTTATATAGATCAGCAAAATGTTAAGTTGTATAAACAAGAAATAGAGGGTACTCTCAAGGCACATGTGGATCGGTTTAGAAAAGGAATTAGTGATTTTGACTTATTACAAACATCTCCTCAAACTTCTTATGAATATTATACACAGGAGGCCCATTGGTTTTTCCAAAATTTGCTGGAACCCATATTGAAAGAGCAAAAAGCAGAGCAACTAATCATTATTCCTGATGGTCTTTTAGGACATTTACCTTTTGATGCTTTTCTACAGAAAGAGGCTTCTATAGATATTCAATACAAAAACTTAGATTATCTACTAAATAATTATACCATTAATTATGCTTATTCTAGTACGTTGTTGCAACGTAACTTACTGCAAAAGCTAACCCCTAAAAAACAGCAAATACTAGCTTTTGCAGCCTCTTATCCTAAGGGAACAGGAATGCCCAATATGGCGAATGATGAGTTGAATGAAAAGCTTAGAATATTACGTCCGATGCTGAAGGACCTGACTGCTACTCAAAAAGAAGTAAAGACTTTAGAAGAGTTGTTTGAGGGGAGTTTTTGGTATAAAAAGGAGGCTAATGAGCAAAATTTTAAACAAACAGCATCAGATTATGCCGTTATTCATCTTGCTATGCATGGAATATTGGATAAACAATTGCCAATGGCTTCTTCTTTAGCTTTTTCGGAAGATGGCGACACCTTAGAGGATGATTTTTTGCATATTTACGAACTCTCTCAAATGGATTTAAATGCTCAATTGGTAGTGCTATCAGCCTGCGAAACTGGCTATGGTAAGTTTGAGCAAGGTAAGGTGTTATGAGTTTAGCTCGTTCTTTTATGTATGCAGGGGGGCAAAGCTTATTGATGAGTTTATGGCAAGTGAATGATCAATCTACTGCAAGAATTATGAGCCATTTTTATGAAAACTTGACTCAAGATATGCCTAAAGATAAAGCTTTGCAACAGGCTAAATTAAGCTATTTAGAGGATGTGAAAGGACTAGGTGCTCATCCAGGATTTTGGGCTGCTTTTATTCAATTGGGCAACCCAGAATCTATAGAAATAGATCAGAAAAGGAGTTTGACTTGGCTATGGGCTGTATTAGGAGGAGTTGTATTAATCTATATAATAACGGCTATTGTAAGACGAAAAAGAAGCTCCTAAATTTATTTCTTATTTAATGTTGCACGATAAATATCTAAATTTCCTTTTCTATCAGAAGAAAAGTAGCCTATACCTTTGTTAGAATCAAATATAAAATACAAATCATCTCTAGGTGAGTTGACCTTGGATCCTAAGTTTTTGACTTTCCCCCAAGTGCCTTTCTTTTTGTTAGGTATCGATTTATGGATGTCGTACCCTCCAAATCCTTTGTGGAAATCAGAGGTGAAATATAAGATATTATTCTCATCTACAAAGGGGCAGATTTCATCACCAGTTGTATTGATAGTTGGACCTAAGTTTTTAGGAAGCGTCCAGACACTATCTTCAAAAGTGGTTGTATAAATATCCATTCCACCATAGTGAGTAATTCCTTCCATTTGTTCAGCAGCAAAATATAAAACTTGTCCATCAGGAGAAAATGCAGGAAAGCCATATGATATATCTTGTGCAAATGCTAAAAGATCACCTTGTGCGCTGAGGTCGATATTGGTATCTGATTCTATTTGAATAGTTTCAAACAATAATTTACTAAGAGCTGCACCACTAATATGACGTTCCCCTTGTTTGAATTTATTATAAGAGAGGCATAAGATTTTTTTATCTATTCGGATAGCAATAGGAGCTATGTTTGTAATTAGAAGATCGTCTTCTAAAAGAATAGGCTTGTTTAGACCTCCCTTGTTATCTGATGTTGTAGTGTATAAGAAATTGGTAACATGAGGGGAAGAATACCCAAACATAGGGTCTTTTGTCTTTCGAGAAGAGCTGAAAATAGTATTATCTAAGTAGAAGGTAGGTGCATAATCATCATATTTGAGATCATTGATACTATCTTCCGCAGCTACGGTATAAACCCCTTTGCACTTAAGTTTTCGTATAGCAAATCGGCAAGACGGAAGCGCTTGTCGAAAAGATTTAGGAGATTGTTTTTTTATGGTTTTAAAAACCTTTTTTGCAGCTTTGTATAGGCCTAATGATTTTAATGCATCAGCATACCAATAGTGATCAATAAGTGAACTTTTAGGGTTTTGAATGATAGTAGAATAGTACTCACTTGCAGATATAAAATCTCCAATAACTCTAGAGCAATCTGCTAATTTAGATAATAAATCTAAATCCTTTGGGTGTTCATTTAGAGCTCGTTCATAATAGAGGCGAGCTGGGTGGTAGTCCCTAGCATAATATGCAATATCTCCTCGTTCTTTATCACTTTGAGCAGAGAGTTGTAAGTTTAGTAATAAAAAGCAACTTAGCCAGAATATTGTTTTCATGAGTATGGTGTTCAAATAGCAGTGTTTTCTAACAAGAACTATTTTTTTCTTTTCCTAATCAAAAATAGAGTTACTAAAATACCTAAAACTCCAATACCTTCAAAAATATACCATAAAATGGGACTAGCCTTGGTTTTTATATTAATAGGTTCACTGTTGCCTAGTTGTATAAAAGGAGCCCAAAAAGCAGGATGTGCAGCCAACCCCTTTGCGTTTTTTAAGTAGTCTAATTTTGCATTTTGGAGCGCTGTAGCCTTATCTTGTTTTTGTGCTAAGTTTTGGTAAAAATTGTTCATTATTTGAGCAGTAGAAGCATCATTGACTTGCCATAAACTGACGACTAAACTAGGCACATCTGCATACATAAAAGAACGAGCTAAAGACAAAATCCCTTCTCCTTGTTTAAATTTTCCATAGCCTGTTTCGCAAGCACTCAAAACTACTAAATCTGCATGAAGTTTCATTTTGGAGATTTCGAAAGTATAGAGAAAGTTATCGTTCAGGCTATCATGATTTTCCGTGAAAGCCATATTGGATAAAATGGGATGATTCCAATCCAGAATACCATGCATAGCTAGATGAATGACACCATAAGGGGTTGCATTTTCTTTGAAAAAGGCCTCAGAAGCTTTTTCGCCATCTACAAATTGCCCATCAAACTGCTCCGAAAGCATTTGAATCTCTTTGAGTACAGCAGGAAGAGGACGTAACACTTTCCTTAAACTTAAGTCCTTATAGGTTCTATGCCCTTGAGCCAATAAGTTGGAGTCAACGGGAGTATCGTAGGTAGCTGCGATAGCTAATACCTTATTGTTTGAAAGCTGCGTTGACGATTTGTAGTTTTCAGCAAGCAAGGCAGCAGAGTAGGAGTATCTAATTTTATATTTTTTGATTAGATAAGGAGCCTGTGCAAAGTTTTCATAATCTTGAAAATTATCAGATAATAGAGTCTCAAAAGGAATATGCCCTAAAATTCCATCAGGAATTATAGTAAGTTGGTCTTTGTGTTGGAGCTCTTTTTCGAGGGGGTGGAGCAACAATTGGTAAAGTGCATGACTACTCCTGCAAAACTCTTGAAATGCTTTTTGAGGTTCATTAGATATAAAATAATAATCACTTAAACCTGCTCTAAATTGATCAACTAAATCTTGTGTTTTTTTATGGTCGTAGGGTAAAACCTTACAGTCTATAGTATTGGGTGTAATCGAAAAAATATAGAATTGCTTGTCTCCTATAAAGTACTCTACTAAAATTTCTTTTGGTTTTAGGAGCTTTTGAATAGCTTTTATATCAATGTTTTTAGGCGAATAGTTGAGTGCATGATATTTAGGGAAGGTTGCTTTTAGGTTGTTTTTGAATGTGCTAATTTTAGTGTTGAGCTGATTCATTTGTTTACTTATGGACTTAAGTTTATTAGAATCAATACTTGTTAGTTTTGCTTTTTTGAGCTTGTCAAATTCTGCCATTAAGTCTTGTTCTTTTTGCAATAGACTATCAGGCAAATTTCCAAAAGTATTACTCTTTTGACTTTGCAAAGCATCCATCAATAAGATGGATTTATTTTGCTCCATAAGTTTAAAAACTTCCAAAAAATAATCCTTTTTGTGGTCATGTTTATTTAAGGTTAGTAGTGTTTTTATTTCTCCCTCAACTATTGGAAACATCTTTTTTAGGACACGAAACTTATCTCTATTAAATGCAAACTGTGTTCTATAATGATTCATATAACCCAACAGGGCTTTATAGCATTGTTGGCTTTGTGCGAGATATTGCAAAGAAGAATCTTTTTCATATTCCGCATAGAAGGCTTTAGCTATATAATGTATTGTTTGTAGTGCAATCTCTGGGTTCTTAAAACTGAATTGACTAGCTGTTCTTAGGAGACTAGTTAAATCAGAGTCATCAACCTCTCCCATAGAATTTAGTTTGATGGCCTTAAAACCATATTCTAGCGTTTTCTCCAGATGCTTTGTTTGGCTATAAAAAGAAGTTAATTTAAGTAAGGGAGTTATTTTTTGGTTAGTAATTGTAGCATCTGTTTCGTAGATCGATAAACTTTCCAAATAGAGTTGTTCTGCTTTTTTATATTCGCTTGTTAGTATATATGCCACACCCAGCTGACTAAGTATATATGCATATCGTTGGTGCTTTTTGCCATGTATTTGAGCATTAATGTCTAATGCTTCTATAAATAAAGATTTTGCTTTAGCATAACTTCCTAATTTAGTATAAGTAACACCTATATTCACTAAAGCATGAGCATATTTACCGTGCTTAGTACCTAAATTTTTCTTGTATATAGCTAAAGCTTTTTTGTGGAGCCCTAAAGCTTTTTGATTATGACCATATCTACCATAGAAAACAGCAAAATTGTGCAAAGAAAGAGCATGATTTATATCATTTTCTCCTAAGATTTGTTTTTCTATATCAATAGATCGCAAGTACATAGATTCCGCCAATTCTTCACGATTCCAATTATCATAAAGCACTGCAAAATTTCCTAACAAAAAGGCATATTGTTCACTTTGTTCCCCATAAAGCTGCTTATAGATAGGTTCTACTTCCTTGTAAATGTATTCAGCTTTTTCAAAATTTTTAAGGCTAGATTCTATTACTCCCACTGATTCCCATGCCTCAGCATATTTTTTATTGATAGGTCCATAAGCTTGTTTATAGATATGAGCAACCTGTTCAAATAAAAAACCTGCTTCTTGATCTCTATACATATTGTAATAGATAACTCCCAAGTTGTTTAAAACCAAAGCATAAGTTGTGTCTATAGGACCTAGAGTTGTTTTTGCTTTTTGGATAGCAGCTTCAGAATAGTCTATTGCTTGGTCGTATTTTTGCTCAGCAGCTAAGGATGTGGCAATGCTATCTAATTCTAGAATTGCTAAATTTTGATATTGAGCAAAGAAAGGCTGACTTAGTAAACTAAGAAGGAATACACTAAAAAGTCGATTCATGGATAATTTTATCGTATTAGCTAAGAAGTAGTTTAAGAATTTATTTCAAAATAAGCTTTGAGAAGTGATTTTACTCTGATTGGGCATCTTTTGAAAATATAGCCTTATTCGTGGTTGATAAAAATAATGACGCTGTAGGGAGTATAAGCGTTTCAATAACCTATGATAATTTTTAACAACTTCTAACTAGGATTTAGCTTGTTTTCTATTGCGAAAATAGAAAAATGCTAGGACTAAACCTAATATTAAAAAAACTCCACCTAATATATACCACAGAGTATAGTTGTGTTTAGTTTTGATAAGAATAGGTTCACTATTGCCTATCTGTATAAAAGGAGCCCAAAAAGCAGGGTGTGCAGCTAGCCCCTTAGCTGTTTTAAGATACTCTAGTTTTGCTTGTTGTAAGGCAGTTGCCTTATCTTTTTTCTTGGCTAAGTTTTCATAGAAATAATTCATGATTTGAGCAGTAGAAGCATCATTTACTTGCCACAAACTGACTACCAAACTAGGTACACCTGCATACATAAAAGAGCGAGCTAAAGATAAAACACCTTCCCCTTGTTTAAATTTACCATAACCTGTTTCGCAGGCACTCAAAACTACTAGATCAGCATGGAGTTCTAGTTGAGAAATTTCATAAGCATGCAAAAAATTGTTTTGCTCTAGATCATCATCTTTTGTAAATGCTAGATTAGACAAAATGGGATGTTTTTTATTCAAGATGCCATGCATAGCTAAATGAATAACGCCATAATCCTTGGCTTGTT
>JAAEPD010000646.1 GCA_024222455.1 Aureispira sp. | reverse complement strand
TTCCGAAGACATTCCAAAGACTATGAAAAAACGACGGATAGTTCGGAAGCTTGGATTCTTTGGGCTAATTGCCAAATTTTATTAAACCGTTTTTAAACTTTACTTGCTTTAATTTTTAAACATGTTCTAACTAAAAATATAGCTTAGTATTATCCCTAATAAATAATGAATCCCCTATCATGAAACTTAGTCAAATTCTTGTTTTTCTAATATTCCCACTATTACTTAATGCTCAAAATGCATTTCCTAAGATCGATCCTAACAACATTACAATTGTTAGAGATATTTGGGGAGTACCACACATTTATGGCCATACTGATGAAGAAGCTGCCTATGGCTTAGCTTGGGCGCATTCAGAAGATGATTTTCATACAATTCAAGAATCATTATTAGCTATTAATGGCCGTTTAGCAGAAGTAAAAGGCAAAGAAGGTGCAATACAAGATATGCTTGCGTTTATAGCTAATGTGCAAGAGGTTGTAGATGACCAATTTGAAGAAGCATTCTCCGAACAGTTCAAAAAAGTGTTAGATGGATATGTTCAAGGTATCAATAAATATGCAATAGAAAACCCCAAAGAAGTCTTACGCAAAGGTATTTTTCCTATTGAAGGCAAAGATATCATAAAAGGTTATACCCTCGCCCTTACTCTAATGTCAAATGTGCATTATGATATTGCTCGTATATTTGGTAATAATGTCTTAACTAAAAAAGATAATGTAATGGCTAGAGGTTCTAATGGCTTTGCCTTTAATCGTTTCAAAACAAAAGAGAATGAAGTTTTTATAGCCATCAATTCACACCAACCATTACGAGGTACTTATTCTTGGTATGAGGCACATGTTAATAGTAATGAAGGTTGGAATGCTTTAGGAGGCGTTTTGCCTGGAGGTGTTAGTATATTTCTGGGTTCCACCCCCAATTTGGCTTGGGCGCATACTATCAACTATCCAGATATGCACGATGTCTATCAATTAACTATGCATCCTAAAAATAAGTTGATATATAAATTTGATGGAGAGTGGTTCAAACTGGAAAAGCGCAAGATCACAGTAAAAGTAAAGCTGGGTGCTATTCGTATACCTGTTACTAAAACTTTTTATTGGAGTAAGTATGGCACTACTATCAAAAATAAAGAAGGGTTCTTTGCTGTTCGGTTCCCTGCTAATATGAAGATCAAAGCAGCAGAACAGTGGTATTGGATGAATAAAGCTACCAACTTTCAAACATTCAAAAAAGCATTAGAAATACAAGGTGCCGCAGGACTTAATACTGTTTATGCTGATAAGGAAGATAATATCTATTTTTTGTCGAATGTATTGGCTCCATATAGAAACCCTAATTACAACTGGAAAGGACTCTTGCCAGGTGATACTTCTGCAACCTTATGGGAACCTCCATTTATGCCTTTAGATAGCCTAGTTCAGCTGCATAACCCTGATTGTGGTTACGTTTTTAATGCCAACAACAGCCCATTTGACGCTACAAGCCCTTATTGTAATGCAGACTCGCTCTGTTATAATACTACAATTGGTTATCAATTACTTAATACTACTCGTGCGATTCGTTTTGGTGAATTAATGGATGAATATGAATTGCTTAGTTATACCGATTTTAAACGTATTAAAAACGATCTTAAATTCCCTAAATATATATATACACGTACTGCCCAAAACTTAGAAGATCTCTTACATATGGACAGTCAAAAATATCCTGACTTAAAAGATCTAATCGAACACCTGAACAAATGGGATAGAACAACAAAAACCAATAATCGTCAAGCTGCAATCATGTCCTTAGCCATAAATTACTTATTAGGGTATTCCCGAAAACGAGGAATTGTTGATGTGAATAAAAAAATTCCTGAGGCTGTATTAATAGACGCTCTACGCTTTGCAAAAAAACATCTGCTCAAACATTTTAAGACAATTGATATAGAATTGGGACAATTGCAAGTCCATGTCCGAGGAAAGAAAGAATTACCAATGTGGGGTCTTCCTGAAAATATAGCTCAAATGTATACCACCAAATATAAAAAAGGCAAATACCAAAGCTTTTTGGGGGAGTCCTATATTCAATTGGTACGATTTGATAAGGAAGGGCCTCATATTGAATCTATCCATTGTTATGGAGCGTCCAATCATGAAGGACACAGACACTACAACGACCAAATGGAAATATTCTTGCAGCAAAAACTCAAAAAAATGACATTAGATAAGGAAAGCATATTTTATAATGCAGAGCAAGAATATCATCCTAAATAGTGGAGTCTGTGGAACTTTAGATAGGCTTATAGCTGTTGATAAAAATAAAGAATAACAGCTATGAAAAAGAGAAAAGTAAAAAAAAGTAAGAGAACAACTAAAATGACTGTAGAAGTCAATTTAGAAAATGCATTAGGTAATGCACATCGTGAGCAATACATAGAGGACAACCCTCATGGATTTCGCAAAGTAAATCGTGTGCACAAAAGCAAAAAAAGCTATTGCCGAAAACGAAATAAGCAAAACTTAAAATATGCCTAGGCTCAACCACCAACTTCCTAAAGAATTGGTGGTTTTTTATTCTGCCAACAACTCTCCCATTATTCCATTTCCTTCTTGCAAGTCATTAACTAAGTTAGCTAAGAAAGCTCGAAAATCATTAGCAACAGCATAGACCTCCAATGCCCTTTCATCCTCTAGAAGATCTATATGTAGAATTTTGGAAGTACTAAGGTCCAAACAGATATACTCATCTATACTTAGTTTTACAAATGGGATATAATCCAAGTTCCAAAAATTTTCCTTGGTAGACCAAAAAATTAATATTTCATCTAACGACATCCAATCTCCCCCATGCACCAATCCTATTGCTTGCATAAAACCATTATGGCAAAAATAACTTTCTTCAAACCCCTTAGGTAATTCTACTATAGTTAATCTTTTTTTGAACTGCTCCAAATCTTCAAGGCTTGCCCTTGTAGCTAGATTTTCAGAACTAGCTAGTTTAGCCACTTCATCTAGCCATTTGGCAATAGATTCCCAATATTCCTTAATAGATTTTATTGCTTTCATTATTTAGTCTTCATGTTCAGCTATAATAACTCCAAATTCACCCCCCAAATCTGTCCAATTCTTTGCAGGCAGATACATTTTAGAAACAAACCCATCTAAATAGAGTGCATTTTGGCAACCTAAATCCTTGAAAAAGGAGGCAAAATCGTAGAAATTTATTTTTTGTTTAGATATTCCAAATACAAGATTTCCATTAGGCAAAAGTCCTACACCATTTCGAATATGAATATTCTTAGATCCTTTGGTGAGAGCTTTATGAATTTTTCCATTAATCAGCAACATAGGGCCTGATTGAGTGGCAAATAGAATATCTGTAGAGGGTCTAAAATCTGTTGTTTTGCAGATTTTTGCCTTTTTATCTTTAGTCAGGTAGAAAATACCATTGGGCTGAATATAAAAATTTCCGTACCCTTGAGTTTGAGTATCTAATTTTGAGAGAATTTCTCCGTTTTCGATATAAAGCCCTGTTGGACTCTGGTCTTTATTAAACATACCTCCATTCATTGCAAAAATGAGGTTTTTGCCTTCTTTAGCCAATGCATCTTTCAGATGGTTGAAGTTTTCATACCCTTCTTCATTCTTATCTTTCCAATGCATCTGGATAATTTGCTTTTTAGTATTTATCTCATGGCTAACAACATGAGGATCAGATTTTTGTTGGCAACCTAACAAACATATACTTACAGATATGTACAGCAAAAAGCTAATTATAAGAATAAATTTATGTTGCACTATTTACCCTTTTTAGATTTCTTCTTTCGTGTTATTGTTATACTTCGCTCTCTATCACCTTTTTTTATGGTCATTACAAGTGTATTTTTATTAACTATTTTCACACCCATTTCTTGGTCTGGTATTCCTCTCGAGCTATCATGAAATAAGACTTGCCCATCGTCCAACACCTTCCACTTCCCTGTTTCTGTTCCTTTTTCTGTATCCATACTTAACTCACCATTAGGTTTAAATGTAAGCACCTGTGTCCTAGTAGGCTCTCCTTTTGGGCTTTGAACATCCCAATCTCCTTTTATTGTTTTGGTTAGTTTTTTATTAGACACTTTTTTCTGAGCAAGAGCGTTAGAACCAAAAGCAATTAATAAGGTCAATAGAATAAGTAACTGTTTCATAATTATTGGGTTGGGTTAGTTAGACTTTTGTAATGTTGTCTAATGGTTAGATAAAATATTATAAACAAAAAAAGAGCTTGTCTAAATGACAAGCTCTTTATGTGCTCGAGGCGGGAATCGAACCCGCACTCCCATTACTGAGAACAGGATTTTAAGTCCTGCGTGTCTACCAGTTCCACCACTCGAGCGCCTGCCTGATAGATCGTATATGTACAAAAAAAAACAGTGAGCGAAAAACGAGACTCGAACTCGCGACCCCAACCTTGGCAAGGTTGTGCTCTACCAACTGAGCTATTTTCGCTTACTTGCAGCGCAAATATAGAGCGCTGTTTTCAATCCTGCAAGTTTTTTTAGCACTTTTTCTATTAACTTGTCAGACAACTTCACTAACTCTATTGATTATCATAAAGTTCCGATTCAAAAAAAAATAAAATATTTTTTATCTATTTTAATTGATTATTGACTAAAGCATGATCATGCGTTTGGATAATAGATTTTAATGTCTGCTCTAACAACTTAAATTCTTTGGGCATTTTCTTAATCAGATTATAGCTAAAGAAGGTATCTTTTTTATAATTAGCCATATTAACAGAGTTTTTACCATTAAAAAATAAGATTAAACTATCGTTTATAATTTGGTAAACTTCCTCATGTCGAGCATAAGCATATTTTCTCTTGATAGACTCGTCAAACTGACTAATCCCAAAAGTTTTAAAATCATGTGGATAATTTAAATAATCTAATGTTGTGGGTATAATGTCTATTTGTTGCATAATATCTTCTCGAACACCTTTAAGTGAACTATCACTTGGAGCATGAAACAAAATAGGAATCCTAAAACAACGCTCTCGTTGGTAAGTCATCTCTGCTATTGCAGTCCCTATATGATCTGCAGTAAACACAAACAATGTATTCTCAAACCAAGGTTGTTTCTTAGCGTCCTCCCAAAACTGTCTGTAAGCCATATCTGCATATCGAACTGCACACCAAATGGGGTCTTCTTCATCACATTCAAAATCATCTGGAACACGATAAGGATGATGAGGATTGATAGAAAACAATACGGATACAAAAGGTTCTTTATGTTTTGAGCTTAACTCTTTTATAGTATAATCGAAAAAAGGCATATCAAAAGTCCCCCAATTCCCATCATAATCATCAGATTTGCCTGTAGCTTCTACATAGTTTTCATGGCCATGATAGTCTTTGAATCCTAAGATAGGCAGGAATTTATCAAAATCCATAGTCCCGATATGTCCTCCATGAAAAAAGCTAGTTTGATAGCCTTCTCGCTCTAATAATGTCCCTAGCCCATCTATTTTATTGCCATTGTATGGCGAAAAAATATAATGTTCATTCATTAGAGCAGGAATTCCAGCCAAAACAGCTGTTATACCTTCTGTAGAGCGCAACCCGTTGGCATGAGCATTCTTAAACAATAATCCCTGATTTATTAACGAATCAAAAAAAGGTGTACGACTAGGTTTCTGCTGACCAAACCAACCTACATATTCTTGGCCAAAACTCTCCATGACCACAATCATCACATTTTTCTTTTTCATCCTAGACACAGAGGTGTCTACAGTTGGCCGATAAAAATCAAAAAATTGTTTTTGTTCTGCTTCATCAAAATAAACTTTGGGCACCATTTTTTTTGTATTCCAAGTATGTATCATACTAAGTATAGTATTAGATACTAAGGGCATTTGGCGCATATCATTCACATACTTACTGGCCATAAGTGGCACTACTGGTCTAACCTGTAAGCCTCCACGAAGTCCAATAATAGAAATTCCCAACATCAATACTAAAACCAAAGTTTGGCCTAAGAGCTTAGGCTGCTCCTGTAGTTGTTTTTGTTCTGTTTTTCTATACAACCATTCCATCAAGACTACGATAAGCCCAGCAACAAGCAAAAGCCACCAAAATTCTTTCAAAAACTGAGGTGCCAAATTTTTTAAATCACTCCCCATCTCAAACTCATTCCCTGTCATTCGTTTAAACGAATAAGGAAAATACACTGTATCCACTAACTCAAAAAATATTATTGTACTATTACCTGCATAAAAAACCACTTTCTGCAAGCGTTTGTACCACGAATGCTCTCTTTGCTTCGTTGGCAAAACATGCAAAACAATGAATAGAAAGTTAACATAGAATATACTTGAAGTATCAAACCTCAATGCATAAAAAAATATAGATAGCAATTCTAGCCCACCTAAACTTCCAAATGCGTTTTGATTGTACCAATAAAAGACAAATCGAACTATTGCATACATCAAATAAACTATTGCTAATCTCTGCAACAATAGTTTTGCATAATGTACTTCAGTTTTTAGGCGTTTTTGCATAAAATAGCGCTCTATTATTTTATCAGTTAGATGTAGTTTTGGGGTTCAATAATTATTAGATACTATTACTTTTTCTGTAATGCTGCCACTATATGTCCCATCAAAGCTCTCCCCTCTTCTGACCACCAACGAACATTTGTAGTTTCTACATTTTGCTCAAAATTTGCAGCCAACTGCTCTACCAACTCCTTTTTCAAGTTATGCTTAGTCATGCAAAGCGTCTCCTGCCCCAGTCTTAGATATTTTTTCATTTTAGCTTCAGCAGCAGCCAATACAGCTTCGCCCTCTACCAATTCATCTATTAGGCCAACTGCTTCTGCCTCTTGAGGGCTCATCAACTTACCTTCTAGCAAATATTGGTAGGCCTTACGTGTACCTAACCAAAATTCATATAATTTTAATATATTCTGACGAGGAACGATCCCCACAGCCACTTCGTTTAGACCAATTTTGTACTTAGGATTATTGGCCATCACTCTATAATCTGCACAACAGGCCATAATACAACCACCAGCAGGGCTATGCCCTGTAATTGCTGCAATCAACGGCTTAGGATAAGCAGACATTTCTGTCACCATAGTCATAAAATCAGACCAAAACTTACGTATAGTTGGTTTGTCATAACCATACAGTTCTATCACATCTAAACCCGCCGAAAAGAAATTTGGTTTGCCTGTCAATATCACACCTCTGATAGCATCATCTGCAGCGGTATCTTTGAGCATTTGGAGTATTTCACTTAGCATTTCCTGATTCATAGGGTTAGCTGCACCTCTATCTAACTGTACAATAAGGTAATTATCTCTAGATATATATTTTAATGTATTCATACTCAATTAGGAATTTTTAAATTATCAATTATTCAGTGCTAACACTCTACTAAACATTCTCTATCTTCTCTACTCTATTTGCATGGCGTCCACCTTCAAAATCTGTAGCTAAAAAAGCTTTTACCATCTCCAATGCAGTCTCCTCTGTTACGAAACGTACAGGAATAGACAAAATATTTGCATTGTTGTGCAAACGTCCTAGCTCTGCCAACTCTTTAGTCCAACACAATGCAGCTCGAATGCCCTTATGTTTGTTAGCAGTCATAGCTGCTCCATTGCCACTTCCACACATAATAATCCCACAAGCAACTTTAGCATTAGCCACATCGTCTGCTACAGGATGTATAAAATCAGGATAATCAACAGAATCTTTAGAGTAAGTTCCCTTATCACTCACCTCATAACCTAAGGTTTCTAATGTCTTCACAATGGCATTTTTATAATCAAAACCTCCATGATCACAACCTATTGCAATTGTCTTTTTGCTCATTTTTTTATGTTTTTTTTACTTTAAGTGTCAAAAGTCACCAAAATTTGGTCAAAAAAAGCTGAACTTCATCAACTAGATTAGTATTTTCGAGTTCAAAATTAAAATTATTGCTTTAATCATACAAACAAAAATAAGAATGAAAGTATTGAATTTATTTTTAGCTGTAGCATTTCTGATGGTTAGTTGCTCTGCCAACACTTCAACTTCTACTACAACTACCACAACAACAACGACTTCTACTACAACAGCTCCTACTACCAAAAGTGAAGTTTTAGCTCCTGCTGATTTCGAAAAAAAATTGAATGCAACAGAAGGTGCTCATTTGGTGGATGTTCGTACTCCTGATGAGTTTGGAGCAGGAACAATAGACAAAGCTGCTAATATCGATTTTTGGGGCGCTTCGTTCAAAGACGAAATAGCTAAATTAGATAAAGATAAAACCTTGTTTATCTTTTGCAAGAGTGGCGGCCGTAGTGGCGAAGCTACTCAAGTTTGCAAAGAACTAGGATTCAAAGAGATTTATGACTTAAGAGGTGGCTATATGGCTTGGCAAAGCTATAAGCAATAAGAATCTATCAATCCCATAGATAGTAACCAAAGAGCTAGTCTAAGTCATATTAGATTGGCTCTTTTTATTTAATACCATACTACTGGACATTAGATATTAGACTGTTAGAATTTAGACTATGATAAGAATGTAGAAACCCTTTGTTTCCTCAAAAAATGCTAACATTTTTTGATTTTAGTCAAAGAATCAAAATGTCCAGTAGTATAATTTAATACCTAAAAAATTACTGTTTCTTCTAATATCGTATTACTTTCAGCCTATGCAACACAAAAAGAAAAAACATCCAAAAGTAAAGTATCGTTTACACAAACGAAATAGACATAGAGAACGTTACGACTTCAAGGAATTGATAAAAACTTGTCCAGAGTTAGCTCAATTTGTTGTCTTAAACAAATATGACGATGAGTCTATAGACTTCTTTAATCCAGAGGCGGTCAAACAATTGAATAGGGCTTTGCTTATGCACTATTATGATCTTGAATATTGGGATATCCCAGAGAGCTATCTTTGCCCCCCTATACCTGGTAGAGCAGATTACATCCACCATATAGCAGATATATTGAGTGGCAATAATTATGGTAAAGTGCCAACAGGAGCAAGCATAAAATGTTTGGATATTGGTATTGGAGCCAATTGTGTATACCCAATTATAGGCAATAAGGAATATGGTTGGTCATTTATTGGGAGCGATATAGATTCTACTGCTATAGAATCGGCAACTAAAATAGTTGAATCTAATCCTTCTCTAAAAGGGCAGATTGCGCTAAAACTACAAGAGAAATCGACCAATATATTCCGAGGAATACTGGAAGAAGGCGAACAGATAGATTTATCTATTTGCAACCCTCCATTTCATCCTTCTCAAGAGGCTGCAAGAGCAGCAGCAATTCGAAAAGTTAGCAATCTAAAACAAACAAAAATAGAAGATCCTACCTTAAATTTTGGAGGACAAAGCAATGAACTTTGGTGCGATGGTGGTGAGAAAAAATTCATAAAAACAATGATTCACCGAAGTAAAAATATTGGAAAATCTTGTTTTTGGTTCTCTACCTTAGTTTCTAAACAGTCTCATCTTCTTACTATTTATAAATTACTCAAGGCTGAAAAAGCTGTAGAAGTAAAAACTATCTCAATGGGTCAAGGCAACAAGTCCAGTCGTATTGTTGCATGGACATTCCTAAAGCCTAAACAGCAAACAAAATGGGCTGCACAAAAATGGCGCAATGAATTTAAGGAAGATAAACCTACTGGTACTAATGAATAATTAGATAAAAAACATGAGTCATCCCTTAAGTTTGGGGATAATGTCAAAAAGGATAAGAAGGCTAATAGCCTTCCTCAAACGGTAAATCGGTAGGAAAGTTTTTTTCTGCCGATTTCCTGTTCTAGGAGACCAAGTATCAATAAT
>JAAEPD010000645.1 GCA_024222455.1 Aureispira sp. | reverse complement strand
GCGTCCAACTGAGGATTCTAGGTTGAAGTACATAATCTAAATTTTGAGCCGGTCAACTGAGGACAATAGGATTATATGGATTCTATAGTCTGTTCAGATAACTGGGAGTAAACTGGCGTCAGAAAATAGTAAAAATTGAACTAACGGTTAATGCACGGAGATGTGTAGCTCAGATCTGTGTCTGAGGTTTATACATTTTTAGAAAAATGTGAGGTAGTTCACAGAAATTTCCGAAATATTTTGATATTTTGATATTTTGAACTAAAATTGATGTTATTACACCGAGAAGTGCTGAGAAACAGTACTACTTGTATAAGTTAACTCCAGTATTATGTTATGTACCTGCTATAAGTTGTCGGTGCCGCCATTTTATCAAAAATGAACCTTTGGGATTAGTATGTTTTATAATAAACAAAATGCTGTTTCTATTCTTGCAATTATTTGTTCTGTTGAAGGCAATCAAAATGTATCGCCAGTTATATAGTAGCTGTAAAAAGCAGCCTTTAGAGCAAGGTTCATCAAAAAGAAGCACTAGGAGATTTTGTTCTCCTTGGCTTTGGTTGGTATTGATTATAATGTCAACACAAGCTGTAAGTGC
>JAAEPD010000644.1 GCA_024222455.1 Aureispira sp. | reverse complement strand
GGATAAAGCCCAAGGATTACACAACTGCTGACAGCCTTTTTTATGCTGTAAACAGAGTTTGTGCATATATTGGAAAAAACTTGTTCCTTAATTTTTCAAAAGACCATTTTTAGTTATTATTTTTTCTGAACGATTACTTAGGAAATTAACTTCCTAAATATAGCGATAAATACATATCTCTTCAACTACAAATTCCATCTAAACTTTGGGTATTTTTTCGTATTTTTCGCCCCAATTTCGACTAAAACCTAAAAAAAGATATCGACAATGGCTAATATTGCAATTATTGGAGGCGGAAATTTAGGCTCTGCCATCGCTCATGGACTTATCAAAAGTGGCAAAGCTGCTGCCCAAGAAATATATATTACACGCAATCGTATAGAGCGTCTAAGTGCACTAAAAGAGTTAGGAGTAAATGTCCTTCGAGATAACCTAAAAGCTGTACAAAACTCAGAAATTGTCATTATTGCTGTCAAGCCTTACAAAGTTGTAGAAGTCATTAATGGTTTCAAAGAAGCACTAAGTGCAGATAAACACACTCTTGTTTCTGTAGCAACAGGTATATCGACTGGAGATATCATGAAAACTGTGGGATTCAAGCTGCCTACTTTTAGAGCTATGCCCAACACTGCTGTTGCAATGCAAGAGTCCCTAACTTGTATTTGTTCTAGTCATGCTGAAGTTGCTCATCAACAAAAAATAATCAACCTTTTTAATACTGTTGGCCAAACTGTAATAATTGGAGAAGAACTGATGGAAGCAGCTACAGTTTTAGGAGCTTGTGGTATTGCATTTGTATTCCGTTTTATGCGAGCGATGGCTCAAGGTGGCATTGAGATTGGTTTTGATGCACAAACTGCCAGTGCTATAGCAGAACAAACAGTAAAAGGCGCTGCCGTGATGCTGATGAAAGGAGGTTTACATCCAGAACAAGAAATTGACAAAGTAACAACTCCTAAAGGTTGTACTATTGCAGGACTTAATGAAATGGAACACCAAGGATTTAGCTCATCATTGATAAAAGGAATAAAAACTTCTTACCTAAAAATAGAAAAATAATACCATGCGGGGAACCAAAAGATAGTTTTACTATGTTATGAGATTGTAAAACAATTAAAATTTCTTTACTATGTATCGTATCAAGCAATATTTCTTCTTATTTTTAGTTTCTGTCAAAGTTTTATTTTGGGTAGTTTGCCTAACAGTTTATGCATTCAAGCCAATACATGCTGCCCCCACTCAAGCACCAAGTCATAGTATTGAATATGATCATATCATGCTCAATGATACTCTACAAGGAAAAGAGTTTAATACAAGTGCTACAATAGATTTTTACTAAAAACGGATAGGTTGCCCTACTCACTAACCAACTCTAATACACACTACGTGTACGGTGAGTGCTGCAACCTTTTCCTTGCATTTCTATATCCATCATGCGAGAAGACCCACAACGACGTTCTCGCTCAAAAAGTGGCGCATTGACACTGGCTTCCAATTTCTTTACTTTCTCAGTAGGGATTGAATTCCCATATAATCGAAGCCCAGTTAGCTGCTTTGCATAATCTGATGTTATCGAAATTCGCTTTAGCTTATTATTATATAAATAAAGGTTCTTTAAATTTTCCAATTGCTTCCAGTTCCATGTTTTAGGGAACGCCACTAACTCATTGCCAGATAAGGACAATGTTTCTAACATTTCTAATTGGTCTAAGCTACTAGGTAGTGTCTTTAGCTTGTTATTACTGGCTTCTAACGACCTCAGTTTTTTCAAATCCCCAAAGTTATCAGGCAAGCTAGTTAGTTTATTATTATTACAATAAATCCATCCTAATTTTTTCAATTGGCTTATCTCTTCTGGAAATTCTTTTAGCTCATTGCTTTGCAAGTAAATACTCTCCAACTTAGCCAAAGTTCCTATTTCAGGAGGGAGATTTTTTAGTTTATTATTAGATATATACAAGCTCCTCAAAGAATCTAGATTCTCAATACTTGCAGGCAAGGTTTCTAGCTTATTTGCATCCATAGCGAGTATACTCAAGTTAGTACATCCAGTAACCCCCTCTGGCATTTCTTTTAATTGATTGTAAGTAAGATATAGACTTCCTAATTTTTTTAGCTGACTTATCTCTAAGGGTAGAGTTTTAAGCTCATTACTCTGCAACCTCAATGAACTTAGGGCTGTCAGCGCCCCTATTTTAGCAGGCAATCCCTCCAACTTATTGTAACTTAAATCTAAATGCCCCAACTTACTTAAGGTCATTTGACCTAAATCCAATTGAGTTATAATATTATTATCTAAGTATAAAAACTCTAAATTCTCTAATTTCCAAATGGCACTAGGGACTATTTCTAAAGCATTTTGGCTCAACCTAAGTACTCTTAAGTTTTTAAGATTAGCCAGTTCGGTAGGCAACGCTACCAATACAACTAAATCACTTCTAACATACCCAATATTGGCTAATTCTTTATCTGTTTTATCCTTATAACTCTTCCATAGACCTCTCCCTACTACACTTAATTGTTCCAACTGAACCAACTCCGTTATAACTAAAGGCAAGGTTTCAAAACGATTTCCACCTATTTTCAACTGAGCCAAAGCAGATAAAGCCCCAAACTCTTTGGGCAAAGCAGTCAGCCTATTTTTCTCAAGACTTAGTGTTTTTAATTTTTTTAAATTGCCTATAGAAGTAGAGATTTCTGTCAACTCATTTTGAGCCAAATCCAGTAATTCCAACTCCTTCATTTCCCAAACAACAGATGGGACTTTAAGTATATTTGAATGTGCCAAAAATAAGCGTCTCAAGTGTCTAAGTTCACTCAACTCTTTAGGCAAATCTACAATTGTATTATTGCTCAAATCTAGCTCTTCCAAATACTTAAATTGACTTATTTTTGATAGATCTTGCTCAGAAGGACAGCTCAGCTGCAATATCTTTATGGTGTCTTTAGCTGCCTCTGCAGCTTGTATAGATTTGTATATTTTAGGTCTTTGAGCATTAAGTTTAGTGTAAGCTAATGCAAGTAGGGCTAGGAGTATAACTATCCGCATAATTTTTGTTTGAGGCCGAGGCAATATATCTATCTGATATTCAACTGATAAACCCTCCAAAAAATTCCATTTTAAAGAATTAAAGTATCGTATAAATCTTGATCTGAATCTAAGTTTTCCCCATGCTCTACTACCTTTTCTAGTATTTTAGCTTCTTCTTGTGCACCTTTTATTACGTTCAAGAGCAGCCAAGCACTAATACACCAAAAAACAGACTTGAGTATTCCAATTAGGGAAAAAAGAAGTGCTATGTCTTCAACGAAACTATAATCTTTTAAAATAAAAATAAGAAGCCAAAGATTAGAAGCCAACAACCAAGATACCCACCAATATATTAAGAGTTTATCATACTTTGTCTTTGTCTTATTCAGACTTTCTAGTCTTAGGTTTCTAATATCTGCATCATTTATATTTGCTTGGGCATAAATCGTATATCTAAAAAAACTGCGAATGCCCCTATATGGTATAAACCAGTTAGCAATCGGTATAAAAAAGGCAAAACCAAGGCCTTCTAATGGATTAACTCCCGTTTTTTTATATTTTCTCAGCAATTCGCCCATACCAGCCAACCACTTCAAAAACAAATAGATAATCCCAAAATTGATAATCCAAGCAACAAAATTGATCCAAAAGAAGAGTGGTCTCCAAGTATCCAAGAAGTTTAATATGCTTAGACTTCTCGTTATATCTTCTTGTATGGCATAATAGAAATAAAAAGTCCTCAGCAAGCCCCCAATTAGGCTAACAACAGATAAACCTATAAATGGCTTTATCCACTTTTCAATTTTTCCAACAAAAACTTGACTTTGCGTTGTGTTCATAAATTAATCTAAGAGTATATTTATACCACCTCTACCACCCAAACATCTTCAAACTTAACTTTGTCTCTAAATATTTTTTTGAAAGATAACCTACAACTTCCTTTTTGTAGAACCTCAAAAGTATATTCCCCTTCTATCTTGTCACCTCCATTACTATCAGGGTTAACAGATACATTTCGTTCTTTAGTTCCACTAAGCTTCAAAACACCTGTATCCTCGATATCTACATCAATTCCAATACCGACAGAAGCGTGTCGAACATATTTATAAATCAGTTTTTCATCTTTCTTAACAGAGAATGATGAGGTCTTAATATCATTGATTATCATAAATAAAATTCTATTCTTAACAATTAAATAATTTACGAATACCAATAAAACTAAAAATTACCTTAGTTTTGCGCCAAATTTGGAATAAATTTTCAAAACAAACAAAATGTCATGGCTAAGTATATTTTTGTTACAGGAGGTGTAAGCTCCTCGTTAGGTAAAGGAATAATTGCAGCATCTGTTGCCAAACTTCTTCAAGCAAGAGGTTTCTCAGTAACCATTCAAAAACTAGATCCTTATATCAATATTGATCCAGGCACACTCAATCCTTATGAGCATGGAGAATGCTATGTTACGGAAGATGGAGCCGAAACAGATTTAGATTTAGGGCACTATGAGCGTTTTCTAAACATCCCTACTTCTCAAGCAAATAATGTGACTACTGGTCGCATTTACCAAACAGTGATCAACAAAGAGCGTGCAGGTGATTTTTTAGGTAAAACGGTGCAAGTCGTTCCACATATCACCAACGAGATCAAGCGTCGTGTGCAACTCTTAGCTAAAACAAATGAGTATGACATTATCATTACAGAAATAGGTGGTACTGTAGGTGATATTGAGTCGCTTCCGTATATAGAGGCTCTTCGCCAATTGCGTTGGGAATTAGGTCGTGATAACTGTATTACAGTGCATTTGACCTTGATTCCGTACTTAAGCGCTGCTGGAGAGCTCAAAACTAAACCAACACAGCATTCTGTCAAAGAATTATTGAGTTCTGGTGTTCAACCAGACATTTTAGTTTGTCGTACAGAACATCCTTTAGACATGGGTATTCGTAGAAAACTATCCTTGTTCTGCAATCTTGATCCTACATCTGTTATAGAAGCTCGTGATGCAGAAAGTATTTATGATGTTCCGATTTTAATGTTAAAAGAAAAGCTAGATATCTCTATCATATCTAAGCTTCGATTGGTTGATCGTCATGAGCCTCAACTCGATAAATGGAAATCATTTTTGGGCTTGCTCAAAAACCCAATGCACGAAATTAATATTGGTTTAGTAGGTAAATATATTGAGCTCCAAGATGCCTACAAATCTATACACGAAGCTTTCGTACATGCAGGTGTTGCCAATGAGTGTAAGGTAAATATTATACCTATTCAATCCGCTCAACTTACTGCTAATAATATAGGAACTAAGCTGGATAATATTCACGGAGTTTTGGTTGCTCCTGGTTTTGGAGAACGTGGTATAGAAGGTAAGATTTTAGCCGTTCAATATGCTCGGGAAAATAATATTCCTTTCTTTGGAATATGTTTGGGAATGCAATGTGCTGTAGTTGAATATGCTCGCAATATGCTCAACCTAGAAGGTGCTTCTTCTTTAGAAATGGATGAAGATACCCCACATCCTGTCATCACACTGATGGAAGAGCAAAAAACGGTTGACAAAAAAGGTGGAACTATGCGTTTGGGTGCTTATCCTTGCCAACTTAAGGCAGGTTCTAAAGCAAAAGAGATCTATCGTTCCAAAGAAATAAGTGAGCGACATAGACATCGCTATGAGTTCAACAACAACTATATGCAGCAATATGAAGAAGGTGGTATGTTAGCCTCTGGAATCAATCCTGAAACAAACTTAGTAGAAATTGTAGAAATTCCTGAGCACAAATGGTTTGTTGGAGTACAATTCCACCCTGAATACAAAAGTACAGTAGAAAATCCTCATCCGTTATTTGTAGGTTTTGTAGGTGCTTGTATTGACTAAATACCTCTATAACTAAACATAAAACATAAGTCATCCCGAATTTTCTAAAGCACATTTGCAGAATAGAAATGTAAGGGCAAAATGAATGGCTTTTCTAAGGCGGTAAATCGGCATCGAAGTTTTTCGGTGTCGATTTCCTGTTCTTGGACACCAAACAT
>JAAEPD010000643.1 GCA_024222455.1 Aureispira sp. | reverse complement strand
GGATAAAGCCCAAGGATTACACAACTGCTGACAGCCTTTTTTATGCTGTAAACAGAGTTTGTGCATATATTGGAAAAAACTTGTTCCTTAATTTTTCAAAAGACCATTTTTAGTTATTATTTTTTCTGAACGATTACTTAGTGCTAAATATTAAATATAAATACAGCCCTGAAAACATCAGCTGGGCTCAAGTAGTAGAGCTATTTGGTTTAGTTGGTTGGGGAACTCGTGTAGAGACAGAAATAAAAGCCGCTTTTGAACAAAGTACTTATTGTTGTTTTGCGTTAGATGGAGACAACCTTGTAGGCTTTGGAAGAACCGTAGATGATGGCCAATACTATGCCTTAATAGTAGATTTGGTTATTCATCCTGACTATCAAAAACAAGGCATTGGGAGCCAACTATTAGAGCTGCTTAAAAAAGAATTATCTTCTTACTTATTTGTTACACTTTCAGCAGCACCAGGTAAGCATGGTTTTTATCTAAAACAGGAGTGGAAAAAACAGAGCTCAGCCTTTATTTGGCCTCGAAATTCACAACAAGAAAAAGAGCATTGTGAGGAATGATCTTAGTTTTTTTTTAGTTATTATATATAGAGAGTTATTTGGATATGTTAGATATATCTAAACATAACCAAATAACTTCTAGTACTTTTTTGGTTAAAGTACTTTTTACGCAGCAAAGGGAGTGTGGTTACTTCCTTTGCATTTTTTTTGTCTAGACCTTAGCTTCCCTAGCTGTTCGTTGTAGAGTCAATACATTTAGTGCTTGTTGCATATGTCGCTGTTGGTGTGCTACCATAAATTCGATGCAATCACCTAATCGTAATTTGAGTAGCTTAAAAAACTCTATTGGAACCTTTATCTTATTGATATTTACCTGTTCTGCCTCCTTCAATAAGCCTAAAAATTTCTGTTGATATTCTAAGAATACTTGGATTCCATTTTCTCGAATCTCTGGCAACTTAGGGTTGAATCGTCCCATTGTCTTTATCTTCTTTTTATTCTTAGGGTCCACCGATTCTATAGATTTCCTTCCTAACCAAGAAGATTGACAATCGTAGTCTCCCCCTTTAGTTTTAGGACTACTATCCATCAAATCTTTCATGACCTTAAAATAATAATCACAATAGATATTCAGATGTTCAAAACATTGAGCTACACTCCATTTTTTAGGGCTTTCTTGCCAATTCATACTCTCCAAAGGTAATTGACTAAAATTTTGTTCTAATGTATCTATGATAGCTTGGACTTCTTCTTTCTTTTGAGTTAAAAAAATTGATGCCTTCATAAGTTTGTTTTTGTTTTATGTTTTATTGATACATCAAAATTAAATGATCCCAACCGTATAAACATTGATTAGGATCAATAAAAAAGAGCAGCTCAAAAAATTGAGCTGCTCTTATATCTATTTTACTTCTAAAAAGTAATTCTTATCGTAATAGTGTTACTTCACCTCTTATCAATGTGTATTCTGCATCATTAGGTTTCTTGTATTCAAAGATGAATAAGTAAACATCACGTGGTTGAATTTTACCATTCACTTCACCATTCCACCCATTAGAGTAATCATTAGGATTATTATACATTACTTGTCCCCAACGATTGAATACTTGAAATGTTCTAACATCAATGTTGTTAGCATCCACAGGTCTAAACTGATCGTTTTTGTTATCACCATTTGGAGTAAATGCACTTGGCATTCCCATAAATGATACAGGATCTACAATCAAAACTACAGTATCGGATTCTGAACAAATTCCAGTAGATGCAACTACTGTATATTCAAATGTACCAGGATGTGGACCAGCCACTGTTGTTGATGGAGAAGTCGGATCAGCTATATTTGTAACAGGATCCCATTGATAAGTAACGCCTTGTTGGTTTGCACCTGCATCAATATCTAAAGGAGTTCCATCTTGCAACATAGTTGCTGTAGCTTGTCCTGAATTCTCTATCCATGCATCTAATACTGGAATAATCAATGGATTGACAGTATAAGTAGTAGTTGCTGTACAACCTTCTGAATCAGTAACTGTTGCGGTATAAATACCTGGAGTAACAGGACCTCTATCATTTGTTGTTGTGCTATTATCCCATACATAAGTATAACCAGGTGTTCCACCAGCACCATTCACAACAAGTACTGCATTGTTATTAGAACAATCTAAAGGAGATGCTTCTACTATAGATACTGTTGGATTTGTAGTTTCAAAAATCTCTACAGAAGTAGAACCAGTACAACCCGTTTGTAATGTAGCAGTAACATCATAAACACCAACTGCTAAACTATCTAAATCTTCAGTGCTAGCTGTGTAACCATTTGGTCCTGCCCATGAGTAAGTTGGTACATCTGCTGCTCCCAAGTTATTAATATTGATATCAACAGTACCTGTAGCAGTTCCAGGACATACTTGATCATCTTTAGCTACAATTACTAAAGGCATCGGATCATCATAAACTTCAAATGTCAATGAACCAGTACATGTATGTGTTGCACTTTGTAGAGTAGCTACTAAAGTATAGACACCTACATTCAGACTATCGATATCCTCAGTATTAGCAGTATAACCATTTGGTCCTGTCCATGAGTAGGTTACTGTTCCACCATTAGACACCGTTGAAATATCTATAAATCCAGTATTAGCTCCATTACAAACTCTTTCTTCTCTATTTACTACAGAAATAACTAAACCTGCAGCATTAACAGTTGCACTATCGATTGCTTGGCAACCAGGTCCTGCTGACATAGTTACAGTGTATTGTCCACTAGCCAATCCTGTTGCTGTTTGAGTAGTTTGGCCATCACTCCACAAGTAAGTATATGTATCTCCACCAAGAGGTACTACAGTTAACTCTCCATTTGTTTGTCCACAAGTAGGATTATCAACTTGAATACTATCTATAGCAATAGATGGTGAATATAAAGTAGTATCTGCTGTTACTGTACAATTGTTAAAGTCTGTAACAACAACAGTATAAAGACCTGATGTCAATCCTGTAATACTTTGAGTAGTCTGTGTATTACTCCATGCATAAGTATATGGAGTATTTCCTCCTGTCACCTGAACAGATACAGAACCTAATGTTCCAAAGCAACTAGGATTAGTTGTTACAAAACCAGTTATAGCAGGTCCGTTAGGAATACTTAGACTAACCGAGTCTATAGCCTCACAGCCATTACTACCTGTAACAGTAACATAGTATGTTCCAACTCCTAAACCACTTGCAGAAGCAGTAAGTTGTCCATCACTCCATAAGTAAGAGTAAGAAGTCGCTCCTGAAGCTGAAACAGTAGCAGCTCCATCATTTAATCCACAAGTCGGATTAGAAGACAAAATACCTGTGATTGTAGTAACTGCTCCTCCTCCTATTGCGAAGTTAACAGTATCAGCACAACCCATTGTATCTGTTACAATCACTGAATATCCTCCAGGTGCTAAACCAGATGCAGAAATAACATCAACTAAACCATTACTCCAAGCATAAGTCAATGTTGAAGAGTCAGCTGGATTTGGAGTAGTAGCTCCTTGTAAGTTTTGAACTTGTGTAATATTAGCTGTACCATTTCCAGAACAATTCGAAGAATTGGTAGTATCTAATGTAACAAGAGGTGCTTGAACATAAGGACCTGTTACTATAATATTAGTAACTGTATCCATACAGCCCATTGAATCTGTTACAACCACACTGTAAGTACCTTGTGCAAGGCTATCAGCAGTAGGGTCTGATTGAGAGGCAGCATTTGCATCCCAAGCATAAGTATATCCTGTAGAAGCAGGAGTTCCTCCTGTAGCTGCTACAGTTGCAGAACCATCTGTTGTATTATAACAAGCTGTAAGTGTAGTACCTGCATTGTTAGCCACCAATTCTGTTGGTTCTACAAGTTCTACAGTATCAGAATAACCTTCACAACCTAAAGTATCCGAAATAGTCATATAATATGTTCCAATAGGCAATCCACTAAACACAGCAGAACTTGGAACTGAAACTGGTGATTGAACTTGCGTTCCATTTATATCAAATAAAGTAACATCGTATGGAGGATTAGCTCCTAATGCTCCATTTGCTCCATCTACAAATAAAGTAATACTACCATCAGAGCCACCGAAACAAGAAACATCTACAGTGTCAGTCAATTGACTTGGTGGAGGACATGGTGTTGTACAACAAGTAAACAAAGCAGCAGCATTGGGTCCACAAGGGCTAGCTCCTCCTAATGGTCTTACCAAGATTGAAATACAATCTCCATTGGTTAAACCTGTAACTAATGTTGAACTATCAGCAAGAGGTTGAGGTACCCATGTAGCACCTGAGTCTGTACTCACTTCCCATCCTGTTGCGCCAGTTACCATACCCCACTCAAATAAAACAGTTGATGCTTGATTGTTTGGAGTACCACAAGTAATGACTGGAGCAGGAATAGCTGTAAGCATTTCTACTGTTACAGAATCCCATAATGTACATCCACCTTCTGTGATATTTGCGATATAAGTAGTGTTTGCTTGAGGTGCAACTTCAGTTATACCTAAAGTATCGCCACCACCAGCTACAAATGCAACAGTTGGAGACCATTGGAAATTAGGATCAGGAGCACCACAACTACCAAATTCTATATTAGGTCTGTTAGTTGTAGTTGTAAATGTTCCAAATGATGCTAAGAAATCAGCAGCAGAAGGACAAGTATTTGCCATTCCATCATTAAATCCATATAGTACAGATGTAAATGCAGTGTTACCAGAAACTACAGGATCTGATGAAGTCCATACTCCATTATTGGTACATACTTCCACGATTAGGTTAGAAACACCATCCCACTCATAAGAGTTATCAAATACATGAGTATTTATACCCATTGTAACAGCAAATGGAGTTGGCACATTTAATACTTGTACTAAACCTGGTACAAAATCGGTTTGTGTACCTAAATCAGTAAGAGCAGTACATCCCATTTTTAGTGTAAAATCATTATATGTTTGACCATTTGCAGATGTTACATCAAAAGATAATTCTGTAATAATACCTGGCTGTACACCAGCTGCAGTTAGCTCTGAAGCTAAGAATAGATATTGTATACGTCTATCTTCCCATCCTCCAAAATAAGGAGTTCCAGCAGTAGTACCAGAAACACCAGCACCTACTGTATTTAGTATAGTATTAGCACAAGTAGCAGGATTCAATCCACAGCCACCTATACTTTGTGGACCTCCACCATTCCATGTTGCACTTAGTTGGATAGTATCTCCTGGACAAATAGTGGTATCTGTCTCAATTGACATTTGAGCATAATCAAATTTCAATTTGATAGAATCCTCTCCTGAACATAATCCATAATCATATCGAACAGAATAAACTATTTCATCTCCATATCCACCAGCAACAGAAGTTGAAGGGTTTGGAGTATTGGTATTTGTCAGATTAGCAAGAAAACCAGAAGGAGTAGCCCCCCAAGAATAAGTTCCACTTATTAAATCAATAGACCCTGAAGTTGCTGATACATTTGTTGTAAAATCAACTACATTGGGTAAATTGTTGGGACATAAACTAGTATCGCTGGCCAAGAGATCAACCTCTATAGGGAATACATCCAAAAAGATCATAACTTGATCCGTTGTTATACAAGTTGTTGCACTATTAGGATCTGGTTGAGTTTCATACTCAACTTCTAATATAATAGTATCTCCAGCTGCAGAAGCTGCTGGTACAAATACTGTTGGAGATTTTACAGTCGAACTAGATAACTGTACACCAGGCCCTCCTTTTAGGATAGTCCAAGAATAAGTTCCTGCTACAGCTCCACCTGTGGTTGTAAAACTCTGTGCATCCAACTGGATGGTATGATCTAGTCCAGGACAAATAGTGGTATCACTTGCTTGAACTTCTACACCAGGAATAATCACATTATATCCTAAGATCTGTGATCCAGGTATAGGACAAGCATTATCTGTGACCCCTATCGTAAAGTAATTATTACCTAAGTTAGCCGGAATCGCATTAATAGTTATAATCATTCGCACACTATCAGGAGAACTAACAGGAGCCCCTGTAGTTGTACCGTATGCATAATAATCTATTCTAAAGTTACCTGCACCAAAAACCTGTAATAAATTGGTATTGGTCAAGTCTGTTGCAATACTATCTCCATCAGGATCTGCTAAATCAAGGGTAAAGATTAATGTTTCACCTGAACAAACTACAAAAGTCTGAGCAACAGTATCAAAACTACCCCCAGCTAAAGTAATAGGATTTGTACTTCCTATTGGCCCTGTACAGTTGATACTATTGATTACAACCATCTGAATATCTCGCATCACATAACCAATAGTATCCCCATTCCGAATTTCATAAACTCGTACACCAGCAACAGCCTGTTGATTCTGACCTGATTTGGTCCTAAAGGTCATTTGGCCTGTAGACGTATTAAAGATAAAGGTATCCTGTGGTATAGCTGGAGGATCTAAAGGATCAACTAAAAGTGGTTTGTCTTGAGTAATCCCTGCTGTAAAAGCAACTGGATTCAAAACGCCTGCTCCATAAGGAGTTATCATCTCATAGATTAACGTATCTCCATCTGAGTCAAATGCTCCATGATTGTAATTATACAACTGTCCTGCACAAAAATAAGGTGTAGGCCTTGATGTAAACACTGGAGACGAGCTACAATAGTTAGTATTGATAAAAGCGTCTACGGTCATTGAAGTACCTCCAGGGTTATTCAAGTTGGTAATTGCAGAAGAACGAGTACCACTTGTCCATACTAACCGCCAATCACTACAAGTTGCAGGAAAGTCAACAGTATCACTAAATACATAAACCTCAATCCCCGGATATGCTCCTGTACTACTAGAGTTACAACTACTGTTTGGTAGCTCAGCATCACATAACTGTGACACCTCATAGGTAGTATCTTGTGGTAAAGTCCATGCAAAGTTAGGTGCACAACCACTAGCTGAACTAAAATTTATGGTTTGTGTATTACTCACTGGAATACCATTACAATCTCTATAGAAATTGAAGGTAATAACATAACGATTGGGTCCTACACACTCATATGTTAGGTCAGCCCCAACAAAGTGACTAGCATGTGATGTATTTTGGAATAACACTACAAGTAGTATCACTGCCAAAAAACTCTTTAGGGAGAGTAGCATGTTTCTCATTGATGGTAAGTTTTTGTAGTCCAAATTAAAGTTTGAATAAAAATATACTATAATTATCTCCTAGATTAATTGCTTAAAGCATAGAGATTTGTTAGAAGTATCTAATATATACTTTTGTCTTTATCAGGGAGTTATTATTATTCAACAACAAACAACAACACTCTATCCCCCTAAAAATCAAAGAATTAAACAAAAAGAGTTGATGTAAAGTATTTTACATACACCCCAATTAAATGCAAAGATACAGTTTAATCATAAAAAATTAAAATGTATTGCAGCTCTAAAATATAATAGTTATGTAAAAAGTTAAGGTTTTATTAAGTTCTTGTACTTTATATAATATTATTATATAACTACTCAGACTACCCAAAACGCTGCTTATACACCAAAAATATAATGCAATTAAACCTCCAAATCTTCTGCATACATCTC
The DNA here is from genome assembly GCA_024222455.1 of Aureispira sp. Taxonomy (GTDB): domain Bacteria; phylum Bacteroidota; class Bacteroidia; order Chitinophagales; family Saprospiraceae; genus JAAEPD01. The sequence goes on along the minus strand of JAAEPD010000643.1, from coordinate 4,050 downwards.
AATAGGAGGACAAGTACATATAAGATTTTTATCTCCAAATGTATTATTCACACGCCCTATTGCTGGCCAAAACTTATGTTGGCGAACAAAAGATAAAGGATAAGCTGCTTTTTCGCGAGAATAGGCATGTTCCCATTCATCTTCTAATAAGTGATCTACAGGATGAGGAGCATTGACCAATACATTGTCCTTCACATCTGCCTCCCCTGTTGCTACTTCATCTATTTCTTTACGCACTTGTAACATAGCATCACAGAATCTGTCTAATTCTGCCTGATCTTCTGATTCAGTTGGTTCTATCATTACAGTTCCTGCCACAGGAAAAGATAATGTTGGAGCATGAAAACCATAATCCATCAAACGCTTAGCTATATCTTCGGCACTTACGCCTATTTTCTTGAAATCACGTAAATCAATAATTAATTCGTGTGCAGCACGACCATTAGCTCCAGTGTACAGCACTTGATAATTCTTCTCTAGACGAGCTTTTATATAATTTGCATTCAAAATAGCATACTCCGTAGCATCTTTACAGCCCTTTCTGCCTAGCATACGGAGATAACCATAAGAGATCAGCAATATACTAGCAGAACCCCAAGCTGCAGAAGAGACTGCATTAATTCCTTGTTCACCTCCAACTTCAGAGAAGCTGTGTTTTGGCAAAAATGGAGCTAAACTATCGTTCACACATATAGGCCCCATCCCAGGGCCACCACCACCATGAGGGATAGCAAATGTTTTATGCAAATTAAGATGACAAACATCAGCACCTATAGCACCAGGAGAAGTTAATCCCACTTGAGCATTCATATTGGCTCCATCCATATATACTTTGCCACCATGTTCATGGATTAAATCACAAATTTCTTTAATACTTGTTTCAAATACTCCATGGGTAGAAGGATAAGTAATCATCAAAGCAGCTAGATTTTCGCTATGCTTCTCTGTTTTGACCTTTAGGTCATCCATATCGATATTCCCTTGTGCATCACATTTCACCACCACTACTTTCATACCTACCATTACAGCAGAAGCAGGGTTTGTTCCGTGTGCAGAAGATGGGATCAACGCAATATTTCTATGTTCTGCACCATTGGCTTTATGGTAAGCTCTAATAGTCAACAACCCTGAATATTCTCCTTGTGCACCAGAGTTAGACTGTAAAGAACAGGCTGTAAACCCTGTAATTTCGCATAAATAAGCTTCTAACTCTTCAAATATCTGATGATAACCTGCTGCTTGATCTGCAGGAACAAATGGATGCAAAGAGCTAAAAGGCTCCCATGTTACGGGGATCAACTCTGCTGCAGCATTCAGTTTCATGGTACAAGAGCCCAAAGAAATCATAGAATGCACTAAGGACAAGTCTTTATTTTCTAAACTTTTGATATAACGCATCATTCTACTCTCTGAATGATAACTATTAAACACTTCATGCTCTAAATAAGGAGAAGTGCGCAACAAACTATTAGGAATTTGATAGCTATTCATTTCGCTATAGTTAGCTTCTAAGGTTTGAGCGTCCAACTCAAATGTTTTGCCTTTGGCTGTAGCAAATATTTGCAAGATCAAAACAACATCTTCTAGAGAAGTTGTCTCGTCTATTGCCAACTGTACATAACGCTTATATGGATAATAAAAATTAACCCCTTGAGATAAAGCTTCTTTCTGGAGACTTGTTTGTAATTCTGCCTCTTGTAAATCGATTCGTAGTGTATCAAAATAATGTTTATTGGTTAAGATATAACCCATTTTTTTCAACTCTTGATCTACTATTTGAGTCAAAGCATGTATGCGTGTCGCAATCCCTTTTATGCGATCAGGACCATGATAAACAGCATACATACTTGCCATAATTGCTAACAATGCTTGCGCTGTACAGATATTAGAAGTTGCCTTATCCCTACGAATATGTTGTTCTCTAGTCTGCAAGGCCATTCTTAGAGCTCTATTGTTATGCTGATCAATAGAAACACCAATAATACGTCCAGGTATCTGACGTTTAAAATCTTCTTTCGTAGCAAAATATGCTGCATGAGGACCTCCATAACCCAATGGTACTCCAAATCGTTGTGTATTGCCTACTACAGCATCAGCCCCCCACTCTCCTGGCGGTTTGAGCAACGCTAAACTCATAATATCTGCAGCTACTGTCACATAAACACCTGCAGCCTGAGCCTTTTCTACTACACCACTATAATCTTCTACACCTCCATCCTCTCCAGGATATTGCAATAAGACACCAAAAGTATGTTGATTGATTGTATATTCTGCAGGTTCTGCAACTACTATTTCTATTCCTAGAGGCTCTGCTCTAGTTAGTAAAACATCTAAGGTCTGTGGATATATATTTTTAGGGACTAAAAATTGTCGTGCTATTGCATCACCTTTTGCTCGCTTATTTTTTAAGCTATAAAACATTGACATAGCCTCTGCTGCGGCTGTACCTTCATCCAATAAAGATGCATTAGCAATTGGCAAGCCAGTCAAATCACTTACCATAGTTTGAAAATTGAGCAAAGCCTCTAAACGGCCCTGTGCAATTTCGGCTTGATATGGGGTGTATTGTGTGTACCATCCTGGATTGTGAAAAACATTTCGCAATATGGCTGAAGGTATTATAGTATTGTAATATCCTAGGCCTATATAAGATTTGTACACTTTATTTTTAGCGGCAATTCCTTTTAGCATATTCAAATACTCATACTCTGTCATTGATTCTGGCAAATCAAGCGCCTTGGATGATCGGATGTTTTGAGGAACCGTTTCATCAATAAGTTGCTCTAAAGAGTCAACTCCTATAGTTTCCAACATAGCCTTTAATTCGCTGGCAGAAGGCCCTATATGGCGCTGTGCAAATTGATCTGGATGTGCTAACATAACTTTCCTTTGTTTAGTAACCTACCTAAAAAACTACTCTCAAAACCAATTATATATTTGGAGTATAAATAGTTAAGTTAATATTGCTTAAAAAAGATGATGAAAAATAATTCTAAAATCTAGCGCAAAATAAAACATTTTTAGAGTTCATTATAATGAACTGTTGTAATTTACTTACATTTATTTTGCATAATGTGTTATTCTAATTTATCCACTAGTGATAAATTCGCATAAGAACTAAACAGATAAAAGCCTATAAAGATTAATGCGCCCTCGTTTTTATACTAAGTATTCCAAAGAAGAACTAAAGCTATCCACCAAGCCTTTTGCTAGTGGAGGAGAGGGAGAACTTTACCATATTACCAGCCCCAGACAGTACAAACATCTAGCTGTCAAGGTTTACTATCCTGAGAAACGAAGCCCACATCGTAAACAAAAGATTATTTACCTAATAAAAAATCCTCCTATATCTATTAGTGAGAAACAACATCCTCCTATTGGCTGGCCTATGGACGTTATTTTTCAGGATAAAGAGTTTGTGGGGTTATTGTTGCCCTTACTCAAAGGCAATAAACTGACAATACTTACCTTATCTAAGCTTCCAAGACGCATAGATCCTGAGTGGCAGCGATTTTCACTAAAAAATCCTGATGCATTCAAACTTCGATTGAGGCTGTGTTTTAATATTGCCTCTACCCTATTTCAAATTCATAATATGGGTTTGTACACTTTAGTAGATCTCAAACCAGATAATGTTTTGGTGCAATCTAATGGTCTAGTATCGATAGTAGATATGGATTCAGTAGAAGTCATAGAAAAAAACCATGTACTATTTCCTGCACCTGTAGCAACTCCAGAGTACAGTCCTCCCGAAAAGTACACTAAAGACCGTAAAATAGCTGACCTAGTATTAGAATCTTGGGATCGGTTTAGTATGGCTGTTATTTTTTATCAACTGTTGTTTGGATTGCATCCCTTTGCAGCGAGCTCCAAAGCTCCTTATGATCATTTAGTAGGTCTAGATGATAAGACTGAAATACTACCAGCTGAATTCTGGTAGGTTAAAAATTAGGACTATAAGTCCCCTGACTATTCTAAAGAAATATTATTCGAGTTATCACTTTGCTTAGAATCGTTGTGATTCTCTATATATGCTTTGATTACTTCATC
>JAAEPD010000642.1 GCA_024222455.1 Aureispira sp. | reverse complement strand
GATAAAGCCCAAGGATTACACAACTGCTGACAGCCTTTTTTATGCTGTAAACAGAGTTTGTGCATATATTGGAAAAAACTTGTTCCTTAATTTTTCAAAAGACCATTTTTAGTTATTATTTTTTCTGAACGATTACTTATAGGCAGATAAGAATAACTTTTATTCTATTTATCACTTAAAAAACTAATCACAATCTAGCAGATAGTCACTGGAAGGAACATAAAGATTTTGACCTCCCCCCATGATTAAGCTTTCTTCCGAAGAACATGTTCCACATGTTAAATTTTCTTGACCATCAGTAGTTATACTACAGGCTTGTCCAGCATATTCTTTAGTAGTCCCTTTATCTGTAGTAATTTTAACTTCCCACAAGAACTTACCCTTATAAACATTACCTTTAGCATATTTCCCATCCCATCCTAGGAGTTCTTTAACTGCGCTAACTTGCTCATCATACAAAACTTTTCCTCCCATTTTCATAACCTTGAGGGAGACAAAAGTTATTTTCCTATGAATAGAAACATGTTGTTGTGATTGTTGATCATAATATTCCTGTCTAAACTCATTAATATAAGGTCTAAACATATCATTCTGCCCATCATCGCTAGGTGTAAAAACATTAGGTATTCCTATCCAAATACTATCTACTGTTTCTGATGTAGGTTCATCATCACAACAACTAGTTTTTCGTTCTTTTGCACATCCAATCCATACAGCAGATAGTACTACCATTAGCAATAATTTACTCATTACTTTCATTTTGATCTTAAGTTTAGTTAATTAATAATTATACTCCAAAATCTTTCTCATCCAAAATGAGAAGACAAATATTTACCATATAAATAGGAGTTATTATTTCAAGGGTTATTCATTCTTTTCGACAAAAAATAAGCCAATCTGGATGGATAATAAGGTCTGATATTAACTATCTATTCCTAAATAGATTTAGATTTAAATCTATATAAAATCTTTCTATATTAAAAATATGTAAGCCCTCTTTTTTTTACACTAAAACTGGAAAAATTGAAGCTTGGTTAGCCTTACGCTATAGATTAAAGATCCTCTTCAAAAACATCTTTACACTCATAAAAATATTATAAAAAGGCATATAGATATTCTTCCAAAAGCTAGAATACTGCTCATCCTCTTCTCCTAGCCCAAACTCAATATTCTTAGCAGTTTTAGACAAAGCCAATGTTCCAAAAAGCCAGTCCCAAAGTGCAAACATAGAACCCATATTTTTATTAAAAAACTTAGGATTGTTGCTATGGTGAATTTGATGCTGAACAGGGCTAATAAAAATATATTCTAGGAAAGACCAATACCTTAGTTTGACATGAGAATGCCTAAGATTAGCTCCAAACAGCAGAAAGCCAAAACTAAGTACATTAACTCCCAAAAATACCAGTTTGTGTACCTGATGGTTGGATAAATAATCAAAAAGCCCTGTCAAGACTCCAAAGACTAGAATACTTCTAGCATTATTAATTAAGAGTTCTACAGGGTGTATTCGATATTGCGTGACAGGATTGAGTGTAGTAGCAGAGTGGTGAGTCTTATGAAACTCCCATAAAAAAGGGATTTTATGCATTAGGTAATGCACTAAATAAGACATAAAATCACTGACCAAAGTAAACACAATAGTATAGCCTACAACAGTCTGCATAGCGGTTAGGGTAAATGCAGGTGTCCCAAAGTAGTCAAAGAGATATTCATTGGTATAAAAAGCAATATATAGCCCATAAATAAGATAAGGCACCACCAATAATAGCTTAACAAAGCTATTTAGAAAAATCATGGCATAATCGACAAAAGCAGATTGGCTCAACCATACTTTTTTAGGAAAAAGATACCTTATTAAGGTCGACCGAATACGATCTCTTTTATACACATAAAAAGCTAAAATAAGAGCAGAGCATAAGTACAGTATATAAAGCCTTTTTTTCGGATTAAATATATAGGATATAGGTGTACTTATGCTCTCTATTATCAAATCGAGTATTTCCTTAATCTCCATCAGCTACATCATCTACATAAGTAATGCTTGTACAAAGCACTGAGGCCATATCTGTTTTGGTATAAAGCACTTGGTTTTGGGCTGCGGCATAGGCTGCCTTTACCTGCTCCAAGTCACTGGTCAATGCATCATGCAAGCTACTTGGTTTTAGCTTGTTCAACTCCGTAATGACTAAATTGTATTGGTCTTCTATTATTTTTTCTAGAGGTTGACCATTTTTCATAGCTTTAGCAGCTGCCAAATAATCATCTAAACCTAATCCATTTACACCATTCTCATATCCTAAAAATAAATCTCTCGAAGCTGTAGTTACTTCTACGGCTAACTCCAAAGAGATACGACTATAATAAGCTTCTACCTTATTGGGTTGTATTACGTAGCTAATTTTAGCTCCTACTGGAGTTCCTATTTTATTGTTTTTAGCCAACTCATAGTTAGCATTCAGTTGGTTGACTAGCAAATTTAGAGGATCTCCTGCTGCTACTCCTGTAGTAGAGCTAAAGGTATTGACATAATTGCCTCCTGCTGCTTGCCAAGCAGTTGTTACTGTATTTACTTTTGAGTCTATTTGATTGACTACATCTTTCAAATATTGCTTACGATTAGCAGCTTTAGTATCTGTGTCGTACATAGCTACTACTGCAGCCTTTGTAGAGGCCACGCCATACAGTAGATAATCCAAAGCTGGAAAACCATTTGCATAAGAATAAGTAACACTACTCAAATCATAAGTTCCTGCATCTATACCTGTATTAAGCTGTGTAGTATTGACTGGAAAATTATTGACAGTTGCTCGCAAATCTTGTTCTGCAGCAGGCCCAAATTCATAAATAGAACACCATTGCCAACTTTTCCAAGCATCTTTCCATGCAGTGCGAAGTGTACTTAGATTGGTACTGTTAGGTGTTGCTGTAAATGCTTCAGCGGCTACTTTCATAGCATCTACCCGAACTTGCAAATCTTCATAACTTGGTACAATTAGCTTAGTTCCAATATGAGTTAGCATTGCTGTTTGGTCAAAATCATGCTCACAAGGATCAGCCTTAGGCTTGCAACTACTTGCAAGAAAAAGAATGAAAAGGAATACTACTATTAAATATTGTTGATGCTTCATAACTCTCCGTTTTTATATCCCAAAATAAGAAAAATGCCTCTATGCAAAATGCATAGAAGCATCAAAAAAATAAAATTCTATCTTACAAAGATCCTTTATGGGCTTCTAAATCTGAAATATATCCTGCAATAACATCAATTGCTCCATTTATAGTTGTTTCTGTAACGGTATGTAGATTAGCCTGTAAAGGATCTGCTGAACCTGCTAAACCACTTAATATCCCATCTACTTGAGCTTCTGTTATACTACTTCCTCCTGCACCATATTTTAAATCCATGATAAAGGTATATGCTTCTGAAAGTTGGTGTAATTTCTTAGCCTCATCACCACTCGCTATGCTTCCTTTTGCATCGTTTAGATAATGAATAGCTGTAGCTGCCGGTATTTGCTGCCAATATTTTCTCAGCTCTATAATTTGTGCATCACGTGTATCTAGATCTTTATTGGAAATAGCTGCTCTTCCTTTTATTATAGCATCCATCATCTTTTGATTCAGTCCTAATACACCATCTCTTGAGTTACAGTATTTCCCCCACATATATACATCAGAAGTATTCGTAGGAAAATCTGTAGGTACTCCAAAATAACCAAACATCTCATCCCAGTGATGCTCCATTGTAGTTCCTTTGCCATCTGTAACAGTTTCGTTATCTACATTCATTTTACCATCTCCCATATATACAGCAGTAGCTTGATAATAGAAACATGCTCCTCCTAAGCCTTTTTCAATCAACTGTGTGATTTCAAAACCTTTAGAGTTGTACAAGTAAGTAGATGTTCCACTTGTACCTATACCAGGCTGTCCATTAGCTGCTATCTTGTTAGTGTGTTGGCTAGCTGCTACTAAAGAATCCATATACAATTCGAATTTTTCATCCATTCCAGGATAAGTCTTACTCTTCAAGTCTTTTCCATTTGTATTCAAGCTAGCTTCATCAAATCTATTATTTGTATTGGCATACATATCCTTAAGTTTCTGAGCATCCAAAGCTGTAGTATCTTTATGATGTGCAGACTTCATATAACTTGTCATCTCTTTTAGCATTGCTAAACGATTAGTTTGACCAGAATAACTAACATTTGTAAAATTGTAACTTGTAGGGACTTCGTAAGTTTTGTCTTTTTTACAAGCACTAAATGCTAAAGAAGCCCCTAATCCTAAAACTAATGCCCATTTATTATTAATCATCTTATACAGGTGGTTTGTATTAATTGAATATTATTATCTGAGGGCAAATCTAATTTTTATTTAAACTAATTCCAAATAAAAATAAGCTAATTTTAATTACCTCCTTAGGTGATAAAAATCACTCCTTAATTTTTTTTTTTCTTAAAAGAAAATGTATGTCAAAACAGCTGATTCTTCTTTTTTTTTGAACATTAAATTTAGTACTTACCTTTACAGCGTTGCAATGCCCAGCAACAATGAGAACTAAACCTTTGAATAAGTGCCTATTATATTATATAAAAAATAATATGATAATATCCTTGTTAGGATACTCCTATTCTTATAAGAACCACGCCCTGTTTCTTATGTTCCTCTTAAAAGAAAGTTATGTCCACTAAGTTAATTATTACTTTATTTACTATTTTTTTATTTACAAACCTCCATGCTACTGATCTAGGTGGCAATATCAGAGGACAAGTATTACACAAAAACAAAGGCACAACGATCACTGGTGCCCAAATTGTACTCATCCACAAAAAAAGAGAATTAATGAGTATAGTGAGTGATCCGAATGGTGTTTTTGTCTTTCGAAATATTACTGCTGGCACTTACGATTTAGAATGTCGATATCCAGGTCATGTAACTCAACGAATGGTTGGTCTAGAGATAAAAGATGACCGAACTAAGCTTGCTTATTTCAAAACCTATGCTTCTGAGGATAATTATGATAAAGTTGATGTTATTATGACAGAGGCTTCTCTTCAGGAACAACTAAAGCAAAAAGTATCTGTTTCGGCTAACAGCAATGAAAGTCTAGAAGATGTTCCTGCCACTGTTCATATTATAACAAAACAAGACATAGACAACAGAGGCTATACTGATCTGTCTGAAGTCTTAATGGATATTCCAGAAATAGAGATTCAACAACGATATAGCTCAGAACAATACAACTTAATTTCATCTAGAGGTATTAGTGGCAATGAAAAATTATTGATTTTGATGAATGGTGTTCGTATGAGTTCAATGGCACTCTCATCATTATCTATTTATAAAAATTTCTCCATTCGATATGCTGACCGTATAGAAATAGTATTAGGCCCTTCTTCTGCCTTATACGAAGCTGATGCATTTGTAGGTGTTGTCAACATTATCACTCACAACGAAAAAAGTGGCTTAGCAGCTAAACTTTCGGGTAGTTATGGTATGTATAACACAACCGACAACTCGTTACTTGTTGGATGGGGTAATAATGATTTTAAAGCTACAGTAGGTGGGAGTTTTTATACGACTGCTGACCCAAACTATCCAAAACTGTTTCCTAATAATTATCGCTGGCATAATAATCAGGATGGTAGTCTTCAACAAAACTTGTTAAGTAATAGTCTTGTTCAGGTTCCAATTACGACTTATTCAACACCTCTTCAAGCAATATCTGCATATGGTGTATTTGGATGGAAGGATTTAGAATTAGGTGTTATGCACAATAACCTTTCTTTCTCATCTTCTACAGCAGTAAAACCTACTTATACGAGTTATAATGCAAACTTAACCAACAGAATTTCTCTAACTAATGCCTATCTAAAACATGATTTGGTCATCGTAAAGAAAAAATTACACTTAGAATCAATAATAAACTGGAATCATTATAGAAAAGCCAAGAATAGTACTAGCCAGAATGTCTATACAGGTTATGATATAGCATACCAATTTGCTTATGATCATAATATTCGAATCAGAGAAACTTTCAAATATAAACTAAATAAGGCTCACCAATTTTCGGCTGGTTTATCCTTTACCTATACCGATGCTTTACCAGAAACAAGTTACAGCTCAACCCCCTTTGTACTCAATAAGACTGTTGAGGAACAAAATATGTATTATTCGGGATCTAACTACGTTGATGCAGATGGACTTAATCATACTATTTATCAAGATTTGTATTTCTCCAAACGCTACAATGCAGGTATATTCTTTCAGTATCGTGTAAATATAAATGACAAGTTACTAGTCACGCTTGGAGCTCGAACTGCATACACCTATAATCAAACACAAAACTCTTCGGTTTATGATCAACCTATCACTCGCCAAAGAGTATTTTTAAACCTTCAAATTGATTCTGCTTCTAACTTAGTTATTTCTCCAAGAATAGCAGTAGTCTATAAGCCTAATGATCATTGGAGATTAAAATTATTTTATGGCGCCTCTCCTCTCAATTCTTCTCTAAAAAGTCAATATAGTCATTATGGATTATTTACACCTACAACAAATTCAGTAGGTTTAGTAGGCAAAAACTGGAGATTACCCAATAATGCCCTAACACCTCAAGAGGTCCAAACACTTGAAGGGAATTTTACTTATAGCAATGGTAATTTTAAAGCAATAGCTAATGGTTATTTCAATTATGTAACAAACCTTATAAAAGATACTCTCCTCTATAATCAAGAGTTCAAAGGAATTCCAATCGAGAGAGCTACTATTCCTATCAACTCAGAAAAAGGATTCAATTATGGAGGTACAATATATATTAGACAACAATTTTTGTTAGGAACAGAAGAACAGTTTAAACTAAATATCCATGCGAGCTATTCCTATAATAATGGGAAATTAAACCAATTATCTGCTATTCCATTTACAGCAGCTCATACTGTTAAATCTGGAGTGCTTTTCATCTATAAAGGTTTTAGTTGCAATACTAGTTTATTGTACCGTTCGGCTACACTTAATGAAGGTTTTGCTGATGAGGATGGCATTTTCTCTCAGTATGGGAGCAAAGGTTATGTAGTCCTCAATCTATTTACGAAATATAAGGTTTACAACAATATCAAAAATGGATTTGGAATAGATATCTTTGCCAAGGTTCAAAACTTGACAAATGCTCAATATTTCAACACAACAGCCAATAATCCTGCATTGATGGGAGCTATGCCACAAACGCCTATTTTGATACAAGGAGGGGTTAGTCTTAGCTTGCAGCGATAAAATTGAATTATTTAACAGAAAAGATAGACCAACTGCTGTATAGAACACCAAGTTCTGTACGGCAGTTTTTGTTAGGCAGTGGTATTTTGTAAGATTTTGAAATCAACTAAGGATTCGCATTGTTTGGCTTTAGCTTCAAAAGCTTTGAAGAAATCTTCATTTTTAGCCAATACAGAATAAGCATTTTTGTAAGAAACTGCAAACCAACCCATAGATATAAGAATGGCTCCAAACCAAACAATCCATATAGCTGCCAAACTTCCCCAATGCTGTGCGACGATAGAATATACAGAGCTAATCAAAGAAATAATAGTAACTGCTCCTGCAAAAATATATCGACCTCTCATCTCTTTCTTAAACATCATTTTAGACCCTTCTCCCACTACTCTATCCTTTATCTTTTGATAGTTTTTAGGATTTCGTTTATAAGTTAAAAACAATCGTTCTATTTCTTCCTCTGTAAAAGCCAATAATATACGCATAGATGCACCTTAACTACTTAATTATTCAAATAATGGGACAAAAATAGTGTTTTTTATCTTAATATTGTAATCCAGTATATTATTGAAGAAGTTATTTATACTCCTTCTAAACCAGTGAAGATATTGAGCACATTATGAAAAATATATTTTTATCCATTGCCCTCTTATTTTCTTGTCTATTGACAAGTTCTGCACAACATTTTGAGGTTATTGCAGGGCCTATTTATGGGCATTATACAGAGAGTACTAAAAATTTTTGGATGTTGGTCCAGCCCAACAATACAGTTACTAATGATTGGCCTACTCAGTTTAATGTAGATTTGCATAATTATTTTAACAATAGAAAACGTAAAATTGAACAGATAGATTATAGTTCAATCACTTTAGATAAATATGTCTTAGTAAAAGGGAGAATTAGTCCTAAGGAGAATAAAGATAGTTTTGAGGTTATTGCACCTGATACACTCAGTTTTTTGGTAGGCTCTTGTGCATTTCCCTTTCCTTTTGCTACTTGGAGTGGTAAGAATAGAGAGAAAATTTTTGAACATATGACTACACATCGCAACGATTTTATGGTTTGGATGGGTGATAATGTTTATTATCTATTTGGAGAATGGAATTCTAAGAAAAAGATGCTCAAAAAGAACATCAAAATGCGCTTAAGGCCATACCTCAAGGAGTTTTTAGAAAGCTGCCCTCAATATGCTACTTGGGATGACCATGATTTTGGCCCCAACAATAGTGATATATACAGCCCCACCAAACACCTTACCCTCGAGCTGTTTAAGCAATTTTGGCCAAATCCTTCTTTTGGTTTAGATACTGTTCCTGGTGTATTTACTTCCTTTCAGCAGGAAGATGCAGAGTTTTTCATGTTAGACTCCCGCTTCTATTGTAGTGAGGACAGCAGCGAACTGTTGGGTAAAAACCAAATGGCTTGGTTGCAAGAAAAACTATTGGCTTCTGATGCTAATTTTAAGTTTATTATCTCTGGCACTCAAATCTTGGCAATCAACCCTAATGGGGAAGATTATGGTGACTATCCAAAGGAGAAAGCTACGCTTCTCAATTTTATAAAGGACAACAGCATAACAGGGGTTATATTCATGAGTGGAGATCGTCATTATGCAGAGCTTAACAAACTGGAGCGCAAAGGGCATTACCCTTTGTATGAATTCACTACCTCTCCCCTCACTAGTTTCAAAAACCCTGCTCCTACCAAACTAAAAGACAATCCTCTTCGTCAAGAAAACACCTTGGTGCATGAACAAAATTTTGGTAAAGTTATCATTACTGATGAGAATGGAGATCGAAGTTGTGTACTTCAAATTTTTGACAAGGAGAATCAATTGAAATGGGAAAAGAAAGTGATGGCTAGTGAGCTGAAGTAGGGTTGAATCTAAACTTAGATCTTTTATACTCAAAATAACCTTCTTTGAGCTGCCTATATTCTTTCATTTTTTTGTAAATTGGACATCTTATTTTTACTTAGAAAAAATCACTGATTAAAACCTAGATATATGAGTGCAGTTGGAGGTAACTTCAAGTTCAAACATCTCAAAGTTTTTGGTTCTACCGAAAACCTGTATAAGAATGCTAAAAAATACCGCAAAGTCTACGATGAATCGGAATGTAAATACATCTATGGCGAGGTAAGTTTCTACAATAAACTATTTGACGAAAAGGAATGGTCTACTCAAGTTCGCTTGACTTGCAAAGATGTAACTAACAATAAGCATGTTTGTGAACTCAAAAAGGATTTAACCATCAAAACTGATCAGAATATTGTTAATGTTCGTGAAGGCTGGGGTACTCCAAACTCAGGTTGGTGGAAAAAAGGAAAATATCGTTGGGATGCTTATATCGACGAAAAATTTGTAGGCTCTGTATTTTTCTATATTGTAGATGGAGGTGTGGTTTCTGCTGAGAATAATCCATACATCAGCATCAAACAGGTTCGCTTATTCGAAAGTGACCTAAAAGGTACTCCAATTAGTGACCGAAAATATATAAAAACCTTTGCGAAAGAGAAGACACGTTATGTCAATATAGAAATGACGATCAATGTGCTTCAAGATAATCTTCCTTTAGATTTTCAGTTCAACTTTTACAACGATAGTGGACAGCATAAGGCTTACATGGAGTATTTTAATGAGAATACATCCAATCTCAAAACAGTAACCTTCGATACTGGTTATGGTACCAATAATGGAAATTACTGGTTTGAGGACAAATACAGTTTAGAAATCCTTTTCATGGATGAACTGATTGGCGTTGTTCCATTTGCAGTAGGCTTAGAAGAAGAAGAACTGCAAGGCGAAAATATGCCCTTTGGGATACAACCGCGCACCAATAGCACTGAGATTGGGGGTGTAGAAGTCAACACAGGCAAACCTACTTTTGAGGAGGCAACCAAAGAATTTAATGAGCTGATTGGGTTAAATAGTGTAAAAAAACAAATTGAAGAGTTTTCTACCTATCTCAAATTCATCAAAATTAGAGAAGAAAAAGGTTTTAAGGAAAGTAACAACTTCAATCTACACACTGTATTCAAAGGTAATCCAGGTACTGGTAAAACAACTGTTGCTAAGATGCTAGGCCGTATTTACTATAGTTTAGATTTATTGACTAAAGGACATGTTCATGAAGTAGGACGTGTTGATTTGGTGGGTGAATACATTGGTCAAACAGCTCCTAAGGTCAAAAAAGCGATAGATAAGGCTCGTGGAGGTATTCTATTTATAGATGAAGCCTATGCTCTTTCGGATAGAGGTGATGATGGAAAAGATTTTGGTAAAGAGGTAATAGAAGTATTACTAAAAGAAATGTCTGATGGCAAGGGAGATATAGCTGTTGTTTTTGCTGGCTACCCTAAAGAAATGGATGGCTTTTTGGGCAAAAATCCAGGTATGCGTTCTCGTATATCTAGTGTTATCGACTTCCCTGATTACACACCTGATGAATTGATGGAAATCGCAGATTTTGCTTCTAAAAAGCGTGACATTCAACTTTCTGAAGAAGTTAAAACCTTCTTGAACAAACGTATTGTAGAGGTTTATAGAAATAGAGATGAGCACTTTGGTAATGCTCGATTTGTGAATGGTATTATAGAGGAGTGCAAGCAAAACATGGCTCTTCGTATCATGAAGCAGGGCAATATTGAGGAGCTGGAGAATGATAATTTAATGACTATTGTTTTAGAAGATGTAGAAAAGGTATTTGGTATTACTACCAGTGCTAAGGTACATATTCCTGTAGATGAGGCTTTATACAACGAAGCTTTAGAAGAGTTGCATAGCTTAATTGGTCTAGAAGAGATCAAGCAGGATGTGGATGAGATGGCTAAGTTGGTTCGTTACTATACTGAGATTGGTAGAGATGTTAAAAAATCATTCTCTATTCATACGGTGTTTACAGGAAATCCGGGTACTGGTAAAACAACTATTGCTCGCATCCTAGTTAAAATATACAAAGCTCTTGGTGTGCTCGAAAGAGGTCATATTGTAGAGATTGACCGTAAGGAATTAGTAGCTGGCTATATTGGTCAAACAGCTATCAAAACAGACGAAGCTATCCAAAAAGCAATGGGTGGTGGTCTATTTATAGATGAGGCTTACTCACTTACGCAAGGTGGTGAAAAAGATTTTGGTAAAGAAGCTGTAGATACCTTACTAAAACGTATGGAAGACTACCGTGGTGACTTTATGGTTATTGCAGCAGGTTATCCTAATGAGATGAAACGATTCTTGGAAATGAATCCAGGTCTGATGTCTCGTTTTGATCGTACACTCAAGTTCCCTGATTACTCTGCAGAGCAATTGATGGAAATTGCAGTAGCCATGTTCGAAAAAGAAAACCTATACCTTAGCACTGAAGCTAAAGATCATTTACTCAAGTATATTGATATTTTATTAGAGCACAAACATAAGTACTTTGGTAATGCTCGTACTATGCGTAAGGTGGTGAAAGAGGTAACTCGTCGTCAGCACTTGCGTTTAGCTGCTATAGCTAACGACCAACGTACACACGAAATGGTCAAAACAATAGCTGTAGAAGACCTAGAAAACTTTAAGCTAATAGAGCAAAACGAAGACCAACACAAAGGTATTGGTTTTAGAAGATAACAGGTTAGAACCTATTTAGAATACTATGAGATTCAAACTGATTAAGATAAAATGTTTATTGTTTATTTTAATGGGTTTGAATCTCTCTGTTTATGGGCAATCCCCTTTCCAAAAGCTCTACCCTGATAGTTGTGTGATTTCTATTTATTCTTATGCAGGAGGTGATGGTGGTAGAAGAAATTATAAAGGCTTGTCTAACATACAATACTACTGGAGTAAGAGTTCTTCTATTACATTTCATTTTAATAAAAAGAAAGAACAGTATATTGCAACTTCTTTTCGAAAAAAGCGAGCCAATGCCTATCAAATTCATTATGATAGCCTTTTGCAATCTCCGCTGAATTATTCTCGCAAAAAATGTACTCACAAAGCTATTTCGTTAGAAGAAATCAATGAGCTCTTAGCTCTTCTCTACACCAAACCAGACACACTCACAGCCTCCAAGCTAGGAATTTCAAAAAACTTCAAACCCCATATACACCGAAGGACACTCAAAAAACTTTTTAATAAGCAATATATTCCAGCTCGAAAGTATTACAACAGGGAATTAGATAGAGAAACAGGAACTTCTATCTTTAGAAGTCGCCTAAAAGAATTCAAAAACTATAGACATATTGACTCTATCAATCTATTTTTAGCAGGAGAAATGATCCCTGAAGATTTCGGTCCAACTATTCGATCATCAGGTTCTGCTTCAATCACATTTAGCATTGAATATAAAAATAAAACCTACGATTTTTCTAAAAGTCTATACTCCTCTTATAATGGTCTTTGGAGAAGATATTTAACGATTTTTCAAACGAAAGGAACACATTCTCCTAAGATTGATTATTTGATTCATAAGTTTTTGCCTAATGGTTTTTATAAAAAGAAGAAATTAGGTAATTTCT
>JAAEPD010000641.1 GCA_024222455.1 Aureispira sp. | reverse complement strand
ATAGCTAAATTTATCAAATAACTCACTAAGTACTAATCTCCATAAACGAAAAAACCCCACCAATATTAATTGGCAGGGCTATTGAATACTTAGGTTTATAATTATTATAATGTATTCTATTATTATTTCTTAGCAGCAGGTTTCTTGGTTGCTGGCTTTTTAGCTTTCTTAGCTGGTGCTGGCTTTTTAGCAGGAGCTTTCGGTGTAGCAACTACTACTTCTTCTTCTACAGGAGCAACTACTTCTTCTACAGGAGTGGCTGTACGAGGTACTGCACTATCAAACCAGCTAACTGACATAAACCTACGCTTGTATCTGCAAGATCGCTTTAAATCAATGATACGCTTGTCACAGATACTATTCACTAATGCAAACATAACTACAGCTTTATAAGCAACGTATTGTTTACCTTCTTTATCTTGTAAGCAATAAAGGGGTAAGTTGATGCTTGCTTCTTTATCTATCTTGTCCGTATGTAAGGCTAGCTCTGTTAGAAAGTCTGCTTTACTTAAGTATGTTTTTGTATGAGACATTGTATCTCCTCTTGTCGTTGTTATATACTTTTGTTAAAAATATTATCTTCACATAATACTCTTAACAAAAGAGCCTGTCTATTGACAGGACTCAATTTAATCAAGAAGACTTAGGTTTTAAGCTAAGTCATTGCTTTACTAAGAGAATACACCAGTACTGTTGTAGATCAATTCAGGACGAGTGTTGTGACAAAGGAAGGCAGTTTCCGTTTCGATAACCATCTTACGTGGAGTCTCGATAGCGAATGTGTAAACATCCTTGATTTCTTCTTCAGAACCTTTCAGTGTATCAGATGGACCATATGTCATCTTGAACATATCAGCAATACCTAGAGGAACGATACGACATTGACCTGTAGGGATTTGACCTGATGCGTCTAGTAAGAAAGTAACACCTTT
>JAAEPD010000640.1 GCA_024222455.1 Aureispira sp. | reverse complement strand
TCCTGTATTTTGGAATCGTATTTTATAGTCGATTGCTGTATTTTTATAGATGTAATGTGCGGTATCATAACCTGCTGGTTGTGCTGCTTTGTCGTTAGGATCATAAGATGCTACATTTTGCTGACAATCCACTGCTACAACTGGCCTACTATTTCCATTAGATAATTGAGTGATAAAGCCTGTATTGAAACTCCCATCGGTAAAAGGGTTGCAGCCTTCTATGCTCGCCATTGCTACAGAATCACCCAACACAGAAGGGAAATTGGTCATTTGCTCTACTTCTATACGATAAGTCTTGCCCACTAATGCTTCTTCTATAATATTAACAAACTGATTAGCCCCTAACTGTACAGTCCCGCTACGCATTACAATATTATCCTCATACACAAAATATTGCTGTGGCTGAAGCATTGCAACACCTATATTGGCTACTCTAAAATAGACGGAATCATTTTGGCAACTTGCATCTGCAGTTGCAATAGGGCCTGTCCATACTGGTAAACAAAAACTATCTGGATAAATACGCGCTTCTGTGCAATGGGTCTGTTGAAAAAGGGCTGTAGTATCTACCAAAACTTGCAGAGAAAAACTACCACATTCTCCAACAGCTATATCTCCTATATTAAAGGTATAAATAGTCCCTGCTTGATTGGCTATAGGCAAGCCAGTTCCCAATATATTCAAAGCAGGGTCTAAATCAACTTCTACATAGGCATTTTGAGCAGTTATGGTGCCATTATTACAATAAGATATGGTATAGGCACTACCTCCACCTGTCATCCTCAAAAAGGGTGCGGCTATATCTACTTCTAAGGCTGGACAGGTAACTAGTGGCTGCAAACTCCAATCTAAGGCTTGTATACTATAATTAGTGTCCACTGTTACTTGCTGGCTACTTGGGCAAACTTGCCAATAAGCATTGGGCATAACAACTGAAATGGTATATACTCCTGTATCTAGATAGGCTACATAATTGCCTAAAGTATCATAACTAACAAAGTAATTGGTATCTCTATTACTCCTAAATTGGAGCATAATATTAGACAATCCTTGTTCTAAACTATCTGATATACAATTACTGTTGGCATCGATAGTTATACGCCCTTCTATAGCTTTAGGAAAACACCCTTCTGAGTATCTTGCTGTTGGATCTTTTACCCAATTGCTGTTATTCATTGTAGTATCTGCAACACAGATACTTAGAAATGGAAGATTATTTTGGCAATACAAATTTGTTAACGCTACAAGATTACTAATATCTAAAGTGCCTAAATTGTTATTAAAGCAACGTAATCTAAATAATGCTATATTTCGTCTCAAATCCAAACTACTCAACTGATTATCATTACAGTACAACACTTCTAATAATAAATTATTAGTCACATCCAAACTACTCAATTGGGTATTCGTACAATATAAAACGCCCAAATTTAGATTAGCACTCACATCTAAATTAGTTAGTGAATTATCACTACAATCCAAAAATATCAATGCTAGATTAGCACTTACATCTAAACTAGATAGCTGATTATTACTACAATAAAATCTTTCCAAAGATGTTGATCCATTAACTGTTAAACTAGTTAATTGATTATAATGACATCTTATCGTAATCAATGCTACATTGGTACTCACATCCAAACTAACCAATTGATTGGCATTGCAATCTAGAGTTTCTAAAGCTACAGCTCCATTTACCGTTAAATTTGTTAACAGATTTTCATGACACTTTAAAGTAACCAAAGCCACATTGGCACTCACATCCAAACTAACCAATTGATTCCTCCAACAATTTATACTTTCTAAAGCCACAGCTCCATTGACTGTTAAATTAGTCAACTGATTAAAATAGCACTCTAAAGTAACCAAAGCTATATTGGTACTCACATCTAAACTAACCAATCCATTCTTCCAACAATCTAGAGTTTCTAAAGCTACAGCTCCATTTACCGTTAAATTTGTTAACAGATTTTCATGACACTTTAAAGTAACCAAAGCTACATTGGTACTTACATCCAAACTAACCAATTGATTATCACTACAATCTAAACTTTTCAAATCTATCAATCCAGTAACTGTTAAACTAGTTAATTGACTGTGATCACAATCTAATATTACTAACCTTGTATTATTACTTAGATCTAAACTATCCAATTGGTTGTGACTACAGTCTAACGTAATCAAATCAGAATTACTACTCACATCCAAGCTGCTTAATTGGTTGGCATTACAATTTAAAAAACCCAAATCATCAAAAGCATCAATCCCTGTCAAATCAGAAATATTACTATAAGAAAGATTTAGGTTAGTCACTCCAGCAGCATCACTATTCAAAATTTGCCCATTAACTAATCCATCAGAGTCTATGCCTAAAGCAATCAATCTTTGCTCAAAAGCAGTATCAGGAATAGCTGTAGTTTGCCCATAACCTAAAGCACTAAAACTTAGGATAAGGGCAAGTATGTTTATTAGTTTTTTCATTAGTCTAAATGATTTAGTTTTTCTATAAAATTCAGGGTTGGTTTTGATCTAGAGCAAATGTAGACCTATATATAGCTAAATACAAAGACAAAAAATAAGGCTTGTCTATTTTTTATGTAAAAATAGTATATTGCAATCATGTATAATAGTAAACTAATACAAAGCATTCTAGTTTTAGATAGCCAAGAACGAGAAGCATTCAAAAAATGGGCACAATCACCTGCTATCAACCAGCATACAGATGTAGAAAAACTGCTACTAAATCTGCTTTCTAAACGAAAACTGACCAAAAGAACAACTCAAAAAGAAAAAATATTCAAGCACCTTTATCCTTCAAAAAACTATGACGATCTTAAGTTGCGTCACTTAATGAATATGGCTATTCATATATTTGAAAAATTTGTCTACTTTTCATCGCAAAAAAAAGACATTTTTACAGAGAAAAAAGCTCTAATTTCTTTCTACCAAGCCCGAAAACTGGATAAATACGCTCAACAGTATATCCATAAAGCAACAAAGGTTTTAGAACTAGCCACTACCCAAAACCATAAATACTATACTCAACAATACCATTTGGAGCAGGCTATTTTTGAACGACAAGGAACTTCGACGCGCTCACAACACAACAACTTACAAGCTGTTTTTGATAATCATTATATTGCTTTTGTATTGGATACACTCCGACATGCCTGTACTGCTATTACTCATCAAAATCTCTATAAACTAGACTATGACATTCCTTTACTAAAACCTATACTACAAGATATAGAACAAGGAAAACATGAAAAAATACCTGCGATACAGTTGTATTACTACAGCTATATGACCCTGAAAAAACCAGAGCAAGAAAGCTATTTTGAACAACTGAAAAAACTCCTAACCTCTCACGCCAAAACACTCCCTCCCAAAGAAATAAAAAGTATCTATATTATTACCATCAATTACTGTGTTCGTAGATTGAATACAGGTTTGGAAAAATATGTACGTGCTGTTTTTGAGTTGTATCAATACGGTTTGGAACATCAGATTTTGGTAGAGAATGGCATGTTGGGCAAATTTACCTACAAAAACATCATTACTGCTGCTATTCGACTAAAGGAGTATAAATGGGTAGAAACGTTTATGCAGCAATATACTAGTTTTTTGGAGTTGCCTTTCCAGCTAAATTACAGCTCCTACGCAAAAGCTAAACTCTTCTTTGCACAAGGCAATTTTGATGCAACCTTGCAACTCTTAACCCAAATAGAATTTGATGACCTATTTCTAAACATGGATGCTAAACTCATGCTACTCAAAATCTATTATGAACGTCAATATTTTGATAGTTTAGATGCCTTGATCACAAGTTTTAGACGCTTTTTGCAACGCAAGGAAACACTTGCTTATTTGAAACCTATCTATGAAAACATCATCAACCTCACAGAAAAACTAATAAAACTAACTCCAGATAAGGCTAGTAAATTGGCTCTCCAGGAAGAAATAGAAAACACCAATCCACTCACCGAACGTCCTTGGCTATTGACTCAACTCCACAAACTAAAATAGCCCCAAATCTCGAAGACTTGAGGCTATCTAGTAGCTATTAAATCACATTGCAATGTAACTCTATTGCGCTATAATCTTACCCGTATTAATCAATTCTCCATCACCTTCTAGTCTATAGACATAAACGCCTTGTGGTAAATTGACTCTCTGCAATTGGATTTTATTCTCAGTAGCATTGGTCTGCAAGACCATTCTGCCCATTATATCATAAACCTTCAACATTATCCCTTGATAATCACCACCTTCTACCTCTATCGTAGTTTGCTCTTGAAATGGATTAGGATAGACTTTGACTATTACCTCTTCTACCCATATCTCATCTACAGATACTCTA
>JAAEPD010000639.1 GCA_024222455.1 Aureispira sp. | reverse complement strand
TTCGTCCTCCTGATACTAATTCAAGCGCTTGCTTTTTAAACGCTTCATCGTATTGTCGATTCACTCTTTTTTGCTTTTCATTTTTCATATCAACACAAATTTACATTATTTTTGTGTCCCGGTTTATTCAACCATCTCAATTTGCAACGATGCTTTAGAATAAAAAAACAAAGTATGATCATACCACTTCGAGATATATTTATACTTTTTTGGGATTTGGATCTCAAACAACCTACTAAAACTTATAATTGTTTAAAAATGAATTATTATCAATAGCATTGCTCAAACACAAAAAACTAGTTAAAACCTATATTAACCCACAACATGAAAATCCAATTCAAAAGCGAAGAACTAATTATCTTTGAAAGCTCCTTATATCGCACCACTACTAGCCTCATAATTGGAGAACAATACATCTTGTTGGTTGATCCCAATTGGCTTCCTATTGAGTTAGATTTCATAGAAGAGACCATTCAAGAAGTAGGAAAAGACAAGGAGACGTATCTCTTATTCACACATTCTGATTATGACCATATCATAGGTTATGGCCAATTCAAAAACTATAAAACAATAGCTTCTAGCAACTTTGTTAATAATAAAAATCAAGCATCTATACTACAACAGATAGAAAAGTTTGATGATGAATATTATGTCAGTAGAAGCTATGATATAGAATATCCCAAAATTGATATGTCCTTTGCTGGCAATAACGAAAAACTGCAAATTGGTGCAGATAGCTATTGTTTCTATCAAGCTCAGGGGCATAATATAGATGGGTTGCTCACCTTCAATGAATCTAAAGGTATTTTGATTGTGGGAGATTATCTAAGCAACATCGAATTTCCTTATATTTATGATAGTCTGGTTAGATACAAAGCAACTCTTGCTAGCTTAGAGCAAATCATAAATCAATACACTATAAGGATTTTAATTTCAGGGCATGGAGATTTTACTACAGATAAGTCAGAAATGCTCCAAAGAATCCAAGATTCAAGAAAATACATTGCAGATTTAGAGGGTTCTATTCTTAACCAAAAAGAATTTGATACTACACAATTGTACACTCGCTATAAATTCCCTATTATCATGGATGCCTTTCATCAAGGCAATATTAAATTAGCAAAAGCTGAACTTAGAGTTAAATAAAAAAAGATATGGACAAAGCATTAAAAACAATGATTGACAACATGCCTGCAAAAACAGGTAAATCGCTAGAAGAATGGAAAAAGGTGTTGGCTAGCAAATCCTTTGGGAAACACTCTGAAGCGGTTAAATATCTTAAAACCGAACATGGAGTAACACATGGTTTTGCTAATACAATCGTGACACTCTCCAAAGAAGAAAACAACAGTCCTGATGACTTAGTCGCTAACCAATACAAAGGAAAAGAAGTTCTCCAACCTATATACAAAGCCTTGATTGACGTTGTCTCAAAATTTGGAACGGATGTAACTATCACTCCCAAGAAAACCACTGTTAGTATTATCCGAAAAAAGCAATTTGCCCTTATCAAACCTGCTACCAAAACAAGAATAGACTTAGGACTCAAGTTGGTGGGCAAAGAAATAGGTTCTCGACTCGAAAACTCTGGCCCTTTTGGGACAATGTGCAGTCATAGAGTACGAATAACTAGTATAGAAGATGTAGACAAGGAGCTTATTAGTTGGCTAAAAGAGGCTTACGAAAAATCAGTGTAATAATAGAATTAAAGCAAAAAAAGCACATTAGGTATAGAACCTAATGTGCTTTTTTTATTCTTTTATATTGATAATTTAAGCAATCATTTTGATCACAAAAACTAAGATAACACTCACTACTAAACCTAGGAATACTTTACCTAAATCTCGGATAATCATTTTCCGAATAGACATATTCACCTTCCCTTCTAGTTTGAATCGCATAGAAAGCTCACGTCCGGAAAGTAATCCAATAAAAATCCAAGTAGTACTCATTGGCAAATTACCCCCCCAAAGCCCTAAAAGGTCATACTTAAAGAAATACATAATCAAACCGTAAATAAGGTCTATAAAGGTTGCTGATCGAATATCAGCCGTATTGGTTTTAGAACGTACAATTCCTTGCACAGCCCCACCTTTGCTATAGAATATATAAGCTAACAAACCTGTTAGGACAAGTACCGAAAAGAGGAATTTCCCAGTACTCATTTGCCAACCTCCACCTAAATAAACATAGATATTGGCTAAATCTTGTGTCAGCCATTGATACCATAGAAAACCTGTTGAGCCCCATTGGGCAGCTATCCAAAACTTCCGTTTTCGTTCCTCTAATTCCTTGTTTATAAACCGTTTTTCGAGCAGGTTAGTGATTAAGAAATAGACCACTATGGATGTAAAGAATGCTGCAATATAGCCCATAAAGGACTTTTGGATCATCCCTCCTAGTTTAGTATCGGTATCTACAAGACTGCCGAACATACTTCCTAAATCATTAGGAATAGAGTTGAGCGAAAATAAGGTGAGAATCATAAAAGTAGTACTCACAGGCACTCCTGCCCTAGTCAGCACCATCAAAATAATTGGAGGCAAAAGATACCACCACTCTAAAACATCGGGCAGCTCTCCCTTGAACTTATCTAAACGCCCATAGGAGATATCATTTTGATACCAACCATTAACCAATGCAAAAGTAAGGATCCCTGCAGCAAAAAACCACAATACATACCACTTCGTTTGTTTCTCATTAGAGGTCAAAAATGTTCCAAGTGTTTGGATTACATCATTTCCTACCACAGAGTATGCAGCCAGCGCAAACCCCAAATATGCTATAACTTCAGACATATATTCTTTACTAAAAGATATACAATTTATAAATCTTAAACACTTAAAACTAGTGCATAAGCTATGCTTAGGCTGCGAAAAAACGAATTATTTAAGGGAGTAGACCAATCTCTATATTAAAAAATCATTAAGAATAACTTTTTCATCTCTCCAATCTATACTTAGTCAAGATCAGCATCCTCCCTAATTTCGATTTCAGTCCCTTCTGGAGCCTTCACTTTGAAGAGCAAACCACCTTTTACTGAATAAATTTCTTGACCATTTTTCTTTTTAAAATCATGATGTCCTTTCTCTTTCAAAAACTGATAAGCAGCCTTTACTTCCTCTACTACAAAACATATATGAACAGGCCCACTATTGAGTTTAGACCATTTATGCAAGTTGGTTTCTTTTTTGGGAGTTTGTAGTTCTATCATTATCCCAAAGCCTTTCAACCAAGTATTGTAAGCTCTAGTATGAAAGCCAGCAGTTTCCTTGACCAACTCAAAGCCCAGAAGATTAATATAAAAATCTAAAGACTGTTGATACACTTCTGTTTGAATACAGATATGATGAAATGATTTTATTTTCATGTTTCAGAGCTTATTTCTTACCACAGCATTGTTTATATTTTTTGCCGCTCCCACAAGTACAAGGACTATTTCTTCCTATCTTTAATTTTTTCATTTTGGAAGTTAGAGGTTGTATCCCATCTGCAAAAAACCATTGCCCTTTTTCTTTCTTAAATGTGGATATTTCATGATGACAGTGCTCCTTACCATTTTGATGATAATACGCCTTAAACTCTACTTTACCACTATCATCAGCAGTAGTTCCATTGGACTTTTCTACAACTTCTAGTCGCCCCCAATCAGCGCTTTTGCACCAAATCAGTAGTTCATTCAAATTTATTCCTCTACGAATACTATAATGAGTTGTGGCTACAATAAACTCTATATTAGATTTAGTATGAGCAGAATATCTTGCTCGCATCAAATCTTCTGCAGTACTTGCCATTTTTGCATCTTGATGTATCGGTTCACAACAATCAGCATAAGTTTTACTACTATTACAAGGACAATTATTCACTTTTTCAGTATTTAATCTACTATCAAATATATTAGGATAAAGGGTTCAAACTTTAGAAAGGGTTAGACAACTCCAGTCTAACATTTAACTCTCAATATTTGAACGATGGCTCAAAATTATTCTACATAATTTTTGGTGCCTTTGCTCTATAATGGAATCAAAGATATTAAATTTAGAATTACCTCAAAAGATTGGCAGTAGTATTGATATTTTGAAGCATAATTAAAGTTGATAATTCAACAATAAATCTTATTTTTATGCCTCTAAAGATTTAATATGGCCTTTAAACCATACCAAATTTAGTTATATTATAAATTATAAATTGTCAAAACAACATGTCTAGAAAGCAATACAGACCACCTACTAGCACTCATGAGAAAAAGAAGTCACGCAAAGAACGTAGAAAAGAGACGATTCAGCAGGCTCCAGTAGAAGAAGTGACACCTACAGAAGATGATAAGGTACAGCTCAAAAACCTAACGCTATACTCTATTATTGGAATAGTGCTACTTATGGTTTTGATGTACTGGATATTTATTACAAATTAAGGTTATCACCATACAATACAACCAGTGTTTTGTTTTTTAAGGCAAAACACTGGCTACTTCTCCTCCTACTCTGCCAAGACCATATCCATATTTCATACAAAATAATTAGAAATTAGTATTGAGAACGCTAACCTAGAAGTTTTCTCAAAAACTAGTTTCCTGCCTTAGTAATCGAAAAACAACTTTTCCTTTACTAATGTATGTACTAATTATTCATATAGAGAGTAGATCTTATTTACATTTCACCAAAACTGGATGGCAAGTGAGCGCAATCATAAATATTAAAACCCAAAAACAGTTCAAATCTGTTTATGACCAATACTTCAACTCTTTGGGCAACTACGCTATGGCTATCTTGAAAGATAGAGATGCCGCCCAAGATGCAGTGCAAGAAGTTTTTGTAGATCTTTGGAAAAAACGCAATGACCTAAAAATCAAAACATCGCTTCAAGCCTACCTAACACGTGCAGTCAAGTTTAAGTGTATCGATTTTATACGCAAATCGCAAACTCAACAACGACATATCAATGAATCTCAGGCTAGCCCTATAGCTGTCCAAGAAGATCCTTATAAAGAAGACGAACAACAAGAGCTCAAGCAGCAGTTATCTTATGCAATTGCTCAATTACCTACTAAATGTAGGAAAGTTTTCTTGATGAGCAGAGTTGATGGACTTACCTACAAAGAAATTGCCGAGGATTTAGAAATATCTCCTAAAACTGTTGAAAATCAAATATCCAGAGCCTTAAAACTCTTAAGAAAAACATTGTCTGGAATTGCTGTCGCTTTAATTTTTGTGTTACTCAATCTTTTTTCCTAAAAATCTTTAGGGGGATAGACTATGAGATACGACAACCACATGAGAAGCGATATAATATTCATTTTATTTTTTAGATAGTTTGTTGTCTCAAACCTACATCAAGCTACTTAATCTTAAGGGTTTATAAATAAAAAGACCATGAAAGACATTTACCATTTACTTCCTAAGTATTTTTCGGGGGAATGCTCAGGAGAAGAATCAAAAGCCATAGAACATTGGCAAAAATCTAACGATAGTGAGTTTCAAGACATGAAAAAAATCTGGGAGCTTACTGAAGGGCATCAGTATGTAGAATTTGATGCAAAACAAGGTTGGGAGGAAATATCCCCAAAGTTGCAATCCACTAGCAGATTTGGCTGGCTTAGTGTAGCTGCTAGTGTAGCTGTTATTGTCACTTTGGTTGGTAGCTATTTTATGTTTTTTAATAATGGTGGCACTACTGCCCCCGAAATGTTGGCACTCACCGCAACGGAACAGCAACAAGAAGTACAATTAGCCGATGGATCTACTATTTGGCTACATAAAGGTAGTACTCTAAAATACCCTAAATCTTTTGATGGACAATCCACTCGAACTATAGATTTGGAAGGAGAAGCTTATTTTGAAGTTGCTAAAATGGAGGGAAAGCCATTCACGATAGAGGCTGCAGATGTAGACATAAGAGTTGTTGGAACTGCTTTTAATCTCAAAATAGAGGAAGCCCAAACAGTGCTTTCTGTCACAGAAGGTATAGTAGAATGCTCTACCCAACAACAACTAAAAGAAATAACTGCAGGCAACCAAGCTGTATTAGAAAGAGGCCTAATTACGGCAAGTATAATAGATAATCCTAACTATATGGCATGGAAAACAGGGCAGTTTGTTTTTGAGAATACACCTTTATTTATGGTCATTGCCGACCTATCTACTTATTACACTGCAAAACTAGATCTTGAAGATGGTGGAAAGTTTGATTGCCAAATTAATGCAGAGTTTGACAAAGAAAAAATTGGTGTTATCTTAGAATTGATTAGTGCTACTTGTGGTCTAAAAATAGAAACTGTAAAACAAGGTATACACTATATTATAACCAACTAAAACCCCTAGTTTGATTGCAACTGATTAAGACTATACTGTTTTTACTATTCTATCTACACTTAGTTTGTTCCAATCTAAATGCACAATCTGCCGCACTAGATACTAAGATTAGTTTAGACCTAAAGAATAAGCCTATTCGTGTAGTTCTCAAAAAGATACAGCAACTCAGCAAGAGTAAATTTGTATACGATCAGCGGAAAGTCCCTGTCAACAGAAAGATCAGTATAAAAGTTAAAAATAAGGAAGTCAAAAAAGTACTAGAACAAACATTTGCAGGTACAGATATAGATTTCAAGGCTTTTGGCAAACAGATTAGTCTTTTTCCTAATCCCAATAAAAAAGCAACTAAAGCCCCTCCTAGCACAACTATTACTAAGCAAAAACATACTATTAGTGGTTATCTCTATGATGTAGATAGCAAAGAACCTCTTATTGGAGCTACTGTTTTAGATCCTAAAAGTTACAAAGGTACAACTACTAATATAGAAGGATTTTATAGCCTTACTTTGCCTCAAGGAGAATATGATTTAGTTTGGTCATATATAGGTTATGACGCTGTTACTCGAACTGTTTCACTCAAAAAAAATGTACAAATAAGTTTAAGCCTTAGCTCTGGACAACAGTTGGAAGAAGTTGTTGTTTCTGCTAAGGATAGTGAAGAATCTCGTCATGAACTGAATGAGATAGGTACCATAAAATTATCTATGGATAAGGTAAAAGCTCTGCCGAGTTTAATGGGTGAAGCTGATATTATAAAAGCCATGCAACTAATACCAGGTGTACAATCTGGAGGAGAAGGAACTAGTGGCTTAATGGTACGAGGTGGAAGCCCTGATCAAAACCTAATTTTGCTAGATGGAGCGCCTATTTATAATGCCAATCATATTTTTGGATTTGTATCTATTTTTGGTAGTTCTATTGTCAAAGATGCCAAACTTATAAAAGGAGGGTTCCCTGCTCGTTATGGTGGTCGACTCTCGTCAGTGTTGGATGTCCACACCAAAGAAGGTAACCTTCGAGAATGGCATGGAGAAGCCTCTATAGGCTTGCTTTCAGCACAATTCACCTTAGAAGGCCCTATTCTCAAAGACAAAACTTCTATTCTTATTTCGGGGCGTCGTTCTTGGGTCGATCTCTTTGGGGTGCCTATACAAAGAGCTATTCGCAAAAAAACAATTTCAGGGCAGGTACTCAACTATAGTTTTTTTGATCTTAACCTAAAGCTCAAGCATAAATTCTCTGAGGATAACTATCTTCTGTTTAGTGGCTATTTAGGAGAGGATCTAGTCTCTGTAGACAATAAAACTGCTGTAGACATAGAATTTGGTCTATACTCTACCAATATCAACCGACTAAAATGGGGCAATAGGATTGCTAATATACAATGGAATAAATCTATTGGAAGTCAAGTTTTTGCTCGAACCACACTAAGCTATACACACTATAGATACAACTCTTCCAATCTAACATATAGCAGTTTAGACTATTTTGTAAAAGGTGCAAAAAATGAGGTTTATAAATTTGACTCCCTTCTATCTGTAGCCAATTCTAGAGTACATGATGCTAGCTTTAAGCTTGATTTTGACTATATCCCTCATACCAAACATTATGTTCGTTTTGGAGCAGGCTATATTTTCCACCAGTTTCTTCCCTCAATACAACGTGCTTCTTTTGATTGGTGGACACAAACTACAAGCACCAATATAGCCTCTCAAAACAGTGTTCATGAACTTTATACCTATATAGAAGACGACATTAAGATTGGTAAGATCCTAAAAATTAATCCAGGCTTACACTTTTCTACCTTTCTACTTTCCGAAAAAGTCTATTGGTCTATACAGCCTCGCTTGATTGCCAGTCTGTTGATTGCTAAAAACAGCTCCATCAAGGCTTCCTATTCTCGGATGACCCAGTTTGTACACCTATTGACTAATCCAGGCATTGGGCTACCCACTGATCTTTGGGTTCCTACAACCAATAATATTCCGCCAGAGCATTCACATCAATGGAGCTTGAGTTACACACAAGGTTTTGGAAAAGGCTATGAACTTACAGTAGAAGGTTTTTATAAAAGTATGGAAAACCTGCTCGAATACGAAACTACTACTAACTTTTTAGCAACCAAACGCAGTTGGGAGACGCTTGTCAATATTGGCAAGGGGCAAAGTTATGGAGCGGAGTTGTTTTTTGAAAAACGCTTAGGAAAATTGACTGGTTGGTTGGGCTATACCCTTTCTTGGTCTAATCGTCAGTTTGACCATATCAATGATGGGAAACCATTCCCCTATCGTTATGATCGTCGCCATGATTTGAGCATTGCCCTCAATTATAAATTCAGCCCTAAATTTGATATAGGAGCAGTTTGGGTCTATGGTTCTGGACATGCTGTTACGTTAGGTTTAGAGACTTATTCTAGCCTACCTATACAGCAAGACGAATCCTACCTTAGTTTATATTACAACTCTACCAATTCGGCAAGTCAATTAAGCAATATAAAAGAACGCAACAACTACCGGATGCCTGATTATCATCGTTTAGACCTCTCTGCCAACTTCCATAAAGAGCTCAAAAGAGGTAGCCAAACTATTAGTTTTGGGGTTTACAACGTCTATTTTCGCAAAAATGCTTATATGTTAGTTCCCAAACAAGTCCAAGATGAATATGGGCAAGAATATACTGTCATTACCAAAATTAGTTTACTACCTATTATGCCCTTCTTTACTTATACTCGAAACTTTTAATCCACACGTTTAATTATCCGTTTAGAAAAAGATTTCCCATTATTGAGTTGCAAGCTCCTGCTGATTAGTTATAGCATATCGTTTATCAACAACTAGTTTTCCTTCCACTGCAAACAGTCTCAAAATGACTTCTCGCCTCAAACTACTTCTACTGCTACCTGTTATAATATAACTATTGGTATTATATTCTGCTAGTTCCTATAGAACAAGAAATAAATCCTATCTGAGTAAAATTTTTACATAAAAAACACCCCATTATCATTAAGCATTATCTACAGTTCCTTCTCCTAAAACTTTTGTAGTGTTTCCAATACTACTAAGAGTATGTCTAAAAATTAAAAAATGTTATTTACTGAAACGGTTTAATAAAATTTGGCAATTAGCCCATAAAATCCAAGCTTCTGAACTATTTGCTGTTTTTTCGTAGTCTTTAGAGTGCCTTCGAAAGAAATTTAGC
>JAAEPD010000638.1 GCA_024222455.1 Aureispira sp. | reverse complement strand
GTTCGTCCTCCTGATACTAATTCAAGCGCTTGCTTTTTAAACGCTTCATCGTATTGTCGATTCACTCTTTTTTGCTTTTCATTTTTCATATCAACACAAATTTACATTATTTTTGTGTCCCGGTTTATTCAACCATCTCAACTCTCCTACATAGCCATCATATTCAATTTCCATTATTAGATAATGAACCTCATGGTAATATTGATTACACTCTTTTATAGTGGCTGTAGTTTGCACACCATTTTCTATCAAGAAGGTAGTTTTATTATAATCCCAAATTCCATATGCAATAATACCAAGACAAATTAGGCGTGGAAGCCAACGAAGCCAATTGATACGTATTTTCTTTTTCATAGGAAATAAATTATAAAAAACTTAGGTCTTGTTTTCTTAAGATAGTTAACAAAATAAAGATATAAACTAACTTCGATACAAAAAATAGTAACCTTTTTAGAAAATCTGAATATATTAAGTACTAGACTAATTTTTGCACCCTTAAAACTGTTTTAACTCAATCAATCCCTATGCGCCAAACCGCACAATATATTATACTATGTTGCTATCTTTTGCTATCCACTCATTTTAGCATAGCGCAAGATTGTTCTAAGCTTATAACTAAGCCAATGGCTAATAAAGACCTGTATATTTCACAAACAGAGCCTTTCACCCTAGCCCTTCGCTCGACAGACGAGTACAGTATTCAGTTTTTTTATAGCAATAAGAATAATAAAAAAGAATTTACCGCAAAGTTTATAGGAAGTGGAATAACGCATGATGACATACTATATCACACCTTAAACAATGGTGATTTTCTGAAATTTATCAGCATTAATACTGATAGTAGGTTTTATACCTATACAGATGCTATACAAAAAACAACATTCAAAGGTCGTAAGGCCTATATCAACACTATAAAACTAGACCAAGAAGCTATACAATGGTTGGCTAATAATTCCCTCTCAGAAATTCGTTTATACGACACTAAAGGTAGCAATATCTACCCTTTCCGAATTCACCCTGAAAAGGATGCTAAATTTGGCACCTATATTCGTTGTTTCTATCATGACTTGATAATAAATAAGCAAATAGACACCACACAACACATACTCACAACGCAAAAGCAAGGAAATGCACTAAAAAATATAGAAAGTAATTCTTGCCAACACCTTTTTGATCCTAATGTAAGACCCTCTGATGACAATAGTTTTAAGACATTACAATTCAATTTAATCCAAAAAATATCCATAGAAAAAGATAAGGAGTATCATTATGATATTGCCCTTGAATCTAGTTCCAAAAAAACGTTAATGTCTTGGACTCATTATAGTGATGAGGCAGAAAACCTTCGACATCTAAAAAAAGGGCTAAATGTCACATTCACAAACTATTTAGATCAACGAAAAACTTTTGTATTTGGAGATAACGAAAAAACAAAAGGCAAAATCAATACAAATAGTTTTGAGCTCTCTCAAAAAGATTTAGCTTGGTTAAGTTCTACTGCTATTTATAAAATAGAATTTAGTTCGAACAACCAATCTAGCCTTAAAATTCATTCTTATGATATTGGCAATGAAGAACAAGATCAGTTTCAAGAACTAACGAGTTGTTGCTACAAAAAACAGACTGGACAAATTATTCCAATTTCCCCCTATAAAAATCAAAAAAAAGGCTCTAGCTCCATTTCTGAAACACAACTAGACACAAACAAACCACCCCAAATAACTCCAACTTGTACAGGCATATTGGATAGCAATCATATCATAAATAAAATACATCGTTTGAGCACCTTGTCTACTATGGGAGAATTAGAGGGTGTAGACGATATATCTAGAGCTTATATTCTTAAATTTGTCAATAATGAAACTGGCTTATTTTTGAAAGTAAAACGACAAGGAGGTAATGAAGGGGATGTAAAACAACCTCTAACTACTGGTTTTGATATTGTTTTTATAGCCAAAAATCAAGAAAAACGTAAAGTTCGCCTAATTGGTCAAAATAGATTCAGCAAATCTAATAATTTTTATTCCAATCAAGCCCGTCTAACTCTAAAGGATTTAGAATGGTTGAACAGCCATCAGATTATGGAACTTCGTTTAGGTAACCCTAAAAAAGAAGAGGAATACCCTACTACCCTAAATAATAAATCCCGTATTCGAATCCGTACAATTGTGCATTGTTTTTATCATGAGTATATGGCAAGTCCTATACTAAATCCTATAGAGCAAACATTCAATAAAGCTACTAATTGTCATGGGTCGATCAAGTATTCTACAAAAAATGCCTCCAACGCAAGCACTCGTTCACTTGTCCTGACAGGCAAAGCTGCCAACTCTTATCAATATACCATTAGCTTGGGTAATAAATCAGATATGATCTTTTTTATTATAGATCAGAAGAAAGGGAAAAACAGACCTAGTACAGCCCCTAGAGCCAACGACAAACTTATGTTAGTCAACACTCTTGGAGAGCGCAGAGTATTTACATTTATAGACCAAGGTAAGCCTA
Organism: Aureispira sp.; assembly: GCA_024222455.1. GTDB lineage: Bacteria > Bacteroidota > Bacteroidia > Chitinophagales > Saprospiraceae > JAAEPD01. The sequence goes on along the minus strand of JAAEPD010000638.1, from coordinate 7,174 downwards.
TGATTCAGACACCTCAAGGCCCAGTCCCTAATTATAGCAATGAAATACATTTAGGCTTGCAGGATATAGAATGGATGAGCACAGATGGGATTCAACAGATAAGATTAATCACCAAAAAATATCCCAAGAACGAGCCGATACAACTATCTTTTACGCTCACAAAAACAGACAAAACTAAGCTTTATCAAAACATCAATTGCTTCAATAGTCATTTGCATAGAGGCGATGAAACTAACTATGTACAAGCAACGGCACAAGAAGACTGGGAATTTTCGCTAGAAGCTGCAAAAACGGCTAAAGACCAAGTCAACTATCAACAAGCTTTAGAACAATCTATACAGTCTGTACAACAAGCAAAAGCGCAATATGGCAAAGAGAGTAAGGAATATGCTCAAACTCTATTTGAAACAGCTAAATTACAAGAAGAATTATTCCACGAAATAGAAGCTGAAGGTTATTTTTCTAAATCTCTAAAAACAGCCCAAAAGGCCTATGGTGAAGGACACCCATTTGTGGCAGATATACACAAAAAATTTGCTGACTTTTATGAACAACAAGAGGAATTAGAGGATGCTGAAGAACATTATCTAAACTACTTGGCTATTGTAGAAAAAAACTTTGGTTTTGATAGCGAAGAATACACTCAGGCTCTTGCTGCTATTTCGAGTTACTATACTCGCCAAGAGGAGTTTGACAAAGCTCAAAAGTTAGCTCAACAAGCCAAAAAACGTTATAAAAAAGGCGCTAAAACTAAGAAGAAAAAGGGTTACCTAGATGTAGTTGTTAATGCTGCTCGTGTTTCCGCAGTTACAGATAGCCTTTCGAGTGCTCAAGAGTTTTATGAAGAAGCAGAGCAATTGGCTCAAAAACAATTGAACAAGAAAGAGTCTAAGCGCTCCCAAATCACAATGGAATTGGTAGATGTCTACATTGCTGATAAAAAATACGATAAAGCTCAAAAACGTTTAGAAAAATTAGATAGCTCCAAATCGCTAAACGCCCTACAAAAAACGATTGCAAAAGATCAAATGGCCAGCATCCAAATGCAGCAAGGACAATACCAAGCTGCTACCAATATTTTTGTGGATTTAACACATGATTTAATTCAACAGTTATATGAATTCTATCCAGTACTTGATGACCATGAACGGGGTATATTATTGGATAGAACACATAATCATTTAAGTAAGGTTTATTCAGCATTAGACCGATCTCCTGATCAATTTTCGGCAGTGACTGATAAGATAGAAGGGCTTAATCTTGCTGTAAAAAATCTAGTGCTTGAAAATCATATTGATTTCAGACAGAAAATACTAGCTAGTAATGATCCTGAAATTAGCAGTCTCTACAAAAACTGGTCAAATACCAAAGAAGAAATAGGAAAAGCATATATGCTTTCGCAAGTTGAGCTAACTAGAGAAAATATTAGCCTAGACAGTTTGCGTGAAGTAGCTATCAAATACGAAAAACAGTTACACAGATTATTGCAACAACAAGAAAAAATCTACTTTCCTCCAGTTTTAGATACCATCAAAAATGTATTAGAATCCCATGAAGCTATTGTCGATTTCATTCATTTTACCTACCATAATGGAGAAGAATGGACAGACTCCACTCGCTATGCAGCATTGGTCATTAATCCTAACCTAGAAAAAACAGAATATGTTCCCTTAGCAGGAGGCAAAGACATCCAAAATATATTGGATTTTGAAATAGATCCAACCAGCCTCAACTATATTACAGATATTACAGAAAATGAAAGCTTGTACCAACTTATTTGGAGACCTATTAACACTTATTTGCAAAAATCGACAACTATACATGTAGCAACATCTGGCTTACTCAATAAAATTGCTTTAGGTGCCTTAATTGTTGATAGCCTAGAAAATGGTTTTCTACTCCAACAATACAACATTCATTATTATAGTTCTTTTAGAGATTGGAATACAACTAAAGATAGTGTTTATAATGACTCTCTAAACCAACAAAAGGCTCTATTGATTGGAGGTGTAGAATTTGATATGGATAGCATAGAATTGGTCAAACAAGCTAACCTATTCAGAAAAGAAAATGACCAAAACATGGGCAGTATTCCACAAGATATTCCTGTAGATAATCACAGTAGTCAAAACGGCTTTAGTCCCCTACCTGGCACACAGCAAGAGGTAGAACAAATTAGTAGTTTACTAAGAGAACACAAATGGAATACTCAAGTCCTGATTGGAGATAAAGCTTTAGAAGAAAAATTAAAATTTAGCACAGGCATCAATGCTCCTAAAATACTGCATTTGGCTACTCATGGTTATTTTTATCCAGAGCCCAATGAACATCGAAAACATCGGTATTTCAACGATAGTTATTATTCTCATCGTATTATTTACGCCCAAAATCCATTACTTCGTTCTGGTTTAATGTTGGCTGGGGTCAACTGCTACTGGGACAAACCTGGTGCGCTGCCCAAAGGTGTTGATGATGGAATACTTACCGCTTATGAGGTAGCTGGTCTAGACTTATACAATACAGATTTAGTTATTCTCTCTGCTTGCGAGTCAGGCAAAGGCACTATCAATGACATGGAGGGTGTTTTGGGCTTACAACGAGCATTCAGATTAGCAGGAAGTCAACATGTAATTGTTTCTCTCTGGAAGGTTCCAGATGAGGCTACTGCCGAACTGATGGAGCTGTTTTATAAATATCACCTCAAAGGTTATTCTATTTATACTGCATTCCGAAAGGCTCAGAAAGAGATGAGCACATTCTACGAAAACCCTTATTATTGGGCTTCTTTTATGCTCATAGAAGGCAAAAAATCTGAAGTAAGTGAATTGGAGGAGTTCTATATGCAACAACGAGATATAGAAAATGCCTTAGCAAAAGTAAAACAGCTAGAACGACAACGAAAATATACAGAGATCTTAACCATACTAGAGGAAACCGCCAAGCTTTATGATCGTAGTGCACTCTTACATTCCAAAATGGAAAAGCCTGCACAATTGAATACCATTTCTTATTTATTAAAAAAAGTAAACAATCTTTCTTATCTCAAGAAAGCGATTATTTATTATAAAAATAAAAATGATCTAAGTAGCAGCTTTGCCTTGCTAAAAAAAGCGATTGAACGTCGCTTAAAAAACTCTTGTGATATCCAAAATGATTTGGCTAATTTGATAGCAAAACAACTCTATGCTACAGAACTGAACTGGAAAAAAACGTATAAGTTTTTTGCGGAAGAACAAGGTATTTACAAAAATAAAGAGTTTACTTGCTTCGAAAAACAATTTAAAATAGCTTGGAAAGCCCTCAAGGTTAATTCAAAATAAATTATTTTCATTACTAACACCCATTTCTATGAATAACTTGTTTCTGACATTGCTCTTAACTGATAGTTGGGAAGATACTATGGGAGGAATTGTATCTATGCTAGTCGCAATAAGTCTTTTTTATTTTGCATATAAACTATATAAAAAGAATGCAAAAATGGCTGAAACACAGTGGCGTTTGCTTGCTGAAACGTTGAGAATGCCCCTAGACCTTCATAAAAAAGGCATTGGCTGGACCAGTGGTCGATTGCCTATGATAAAAGGTAATATAGAAGGCTTCCAATTGGAATGCAGCCAACTTGTAAAAAGTGGAGGTAGAGGTCAGTCTGTATTGTCTTGGTATACTTTATCTTTTGATAAGCATATAGACCAAGAATTTTTCATGTACAAAAAAGTCTTTTTAGGAAAGTTGAATTATTCAGAAAAGGCACAAAAGTTTTTGATGGAAGATGAGCAGTTGGATAAAAATTGGATTTTTGAAGCTAATGATGCGAATTTCGCTAGAGGACTTTGGACAAAAAAGGCAAAATCACTCCTACAAAAAACAGATACTTATTTTCAAAAATTTGAATTAAAAGACAATACCTTAAGATACGAAGTAACCTCTCTAATTGATTTTGAAGAAGATCGCTTAAAATTTGAAAAAGCTATTCTACTTGGAGTCTTGTTATTGAAAAAAATGCAAGAACTACACGATAATAACTAAGAATACCTATATATAAAAAAACTGCACATGCTTATAAATACATGTGCAGTTTCAAACTATAGTCCTATATAATACCTACTTTATAACTACAAAACGTAAGTTTTTGACCACCCCATTTTTAGCGACTCTTAGTACATAAACCCCATCATTCAAATCAGCTACACTTACCGTTAATTGATTGACCCCATTTTGCAACTTAAAGGTATTGCTTTGCAACAACTTCCCATCTATACTATAAATTTTAGTGTCTAAATGCTCCTCATTGCTGTCTGCAGGATAAATCAAGTTAAACTGCCCTTGTCTTATAGGATTAGGTTCTATCAGAATTGTTTCCTCATCTAGGTAAGTAACTACTATTGTTTTGCCAACATAAGTAGCTTCTCCATCCAAGTCTGTTTGTTTTAGACGGTAGTAATTGTTTCCAATAGCAGGATTCTTATCAATATACTTATAAGATTGAGGTTCTAAGCTAGTTCCTGCACCATCTATAGTTGCTACATTCTCAAAATTAATCCCATCTGTAGAATGTTCCAAGTCAAAAAAGTCATTGCTCTTTTCTGTTTGCGTTTCCCAATTCAGGATTGTACTTTTATTTACCAGTTTACCTTCAAAGCTAGTCAGTTCTATAGGTAATGGAGAGGGCGAAGTTATTGCAGCAGCAAAACCACTAAAGCCTGTAACAAAATCAGATTCTACATAATAATCTGTTGTGTTATAAGCACCATTACTCGAGCCTGTCCCCAATACAGAAACCCCAGATGCTGCACTAATAGGATTACTTGATTTGAATAAACCTAAGTTTGCTCTACTTTCTCCGGTGGCAGCCTCCCAGCCAGCTATTTCTGCTGCTGAATAATACAATCGTATCTTATAATTTCCCGCAGGGTTATTGTTTGTAGGTGTTACTAATAATGTTTTTTGAGTTGCATAACTTGCTGTAAGAGCATTTTGAAACATCACAGCACTAGTTCCTACTCTATCTATGGCAAAAGTAGTACAACCATAATCCCAAGCAGATTGATTGGTAATTGTAGCGACAATATCATTCGTAACACCATTGTATACATAAACTACATCATTAGGCCCAAAAGGTACATCTACGCTACAGTTCTCTGTTTCTACCTGTGACGGTTGTCCTTCTATATATATTTGAACATTATCCATAGAAGGAACATCTCCTACCATAGCACCATCTCCATTGCTTCTCCATACAAACCCTAACTCAAAGCTATTTCCCTGAAAAGAAGCGGGTAAAGTGATAGCATATTTCCCTGAGAAAGAATGTATAGGGGTTTGCCAAAGAAACCAACCTCCGCCATTTATATTATAAAAAATTTCGAGATAATCATTAGTTGCATCACCTCCTATATCTAAATCAAATTCCAAAAACATATCTTGAGCAATAGCACTAGCATCTATTGAGGGAGTATTCAAAGCTAGCCTACGAGTGTCATTTAAATTATCAACTCTAGTAGTTCCTCCATCTTCTGAGATATAGATACTATTTCCTGTCAAACCTGCTGTTCCTACATTCCAAACTAGATCACCTCCAGTACATGGACAAGCAAAAAAAGTATGATTCCATCCAGCAGGAAAACCACCCGAAAAATCTTCGTTGAGCAACATTGTCTTACCAGCTGTAGCTGGCAAAGCATCATCATCCAGTATATTAATTGTTAGTGTTTGATTGAAAGATCCAGATACAGCATCTGTTCCAGCACCAATAGTATAAGTTAAATCAATAGTTTCAGTTCCCTCTATAGTTGCATCATCCCAAACACGAATGGTGAAAGACTGTGAAACAGCGCTTCCTGATGCAAAGGTAATTTCGGGAGCAGTGCCTGCTGTATAATCTACAGCCCCTCCTGTAGCAGTGCCTGCATAGTTAATCGTGATATTTGCATCTCCAGTAGGTGCAGCTCCTATACTCATAGTTATAGTTACATCTCTATATTTAGAACAGCCAGTCGTACCAACATTGCTCTCTTCTGTTACATCGATGGAAGCGGTTTCAAAATAAACAACAGGTACAGATGGATTTATGCAAGCTGAAGAAGTTAGTAAACTAGCTCTTGCCCCTGTCAATGCAGTACGCATACGAGTCGCTTGATCTGGAGTAAACCTATCTTGACAACTTTGAAATCCATAATCCAGATAGTTTTGGAACATGTCATTTTGCTCTCCCAAACCTCCCATTGCAATAGGACGAAAAGGGTTGTTTCCAGAAACATCATTTTCATCTGTATTACAAGAATTTGCTGTACCAGCACAAGACACTGCAGAAGTAGAGTTATCAGGAGGAGTATCACAAACTTGATCTCCATCAGTAGTACAATCGTTGTTAACACAGCCATCAAATGTATGGCTAAGGTTCAAATAGTGTCCCATTTCATGGATATGCACTTTTGAATTATTTTGGCTTGAACCAAAAAAACCTGCTTCATTTACAATTCCATCTACACCGAATCCATGGGCAGCAGCAGTATAGGCATAGCCAGCGGTTCCACAACTTCCACCATTATCACAAATCTCTTTAACCAACCATATATTACAATATTTAGTTGCATCCCATTGAGGTGCAATTGTTGATTTTAGGTCAGTCTCTTCCGTATCCATATTATGATTAGAATGAGCGGTATTAGCTATACGATTGATACCTGTAGTAAAATTACCTAAAGGATCTTGAGCTGCTAGGCAAAACTCTATCTCTGTATCTGCTCCTGTGGCTGGATTATAAAAAGATAAGTTTCTAAATGCTTCATTCATGTCTGCAATACCTTGAAGAACTTGTGCATCCGAAATATTTTCGGCAACCCCTATGGCTGTTCCAACTTCATGCACAACATGTACTACTACTGGCACTGTATAAACAACTCCCCGAGGGGCACTGTTAGTACCGTCCCCATACATAGCCTCTCTAATCTCTGCATCTATCTTTCTTTGTTTTTTAGCAATCTCAGGATTCTCTAAAAATATCTTTTCCTGCATGTGTGAAGCAGCACAATCGTGGTTGTGTTCATGAACATGTTTAGGACTGACATGTTGGCTATATAAGGCCAAGTTAGTCATAAAATAAAGGTTATGTAAGTAATTATAGTAGATGATAAATTGTTCTTTTTTATTTAGCCCTTCGTTAGACAACCTACCT
>JAAEPD010000637.1 GCA_024222455.1 Aureispira sp. | reverse complement strand
TTTTATGATTATTTAGATAACCCGCGACCAATAGCATCCGATTACAGATCGCTTGCACACAGGAGTTGCAGGCTTACACAAGTGGTCACTGTACAGGCCCAACTGACGCCTAACTGCACGATACATTTGTGCCGGTGCACTGCCAATTAAATTTTACATTACACTTTATGCAAGTGTAGTGCTATGTGTATAATTTTATACTGCAAAACATTTTACATTACAAACTTTGGGTGGTTGGCATATTAGTTGGATGGCTAGTTGGGTCTGTCAGTATATTAGTTGGATCAAAAGTTGGACTTGTGTGTATATTAGTTGGATGACCAGTTAGTACAAGATATCCCATGAATATATATTTGCTATAAAAGTATGCTTTATATATTCAGTTGTAAAACGCATTTTTGTCAACCAACTAAAAAAATAAATAAAAAAATAATACAATATATTCTGGTACTCTGTGAAAAAATGGATATTTTAAAATTTAACCATATCTTATCTCGGCGGTATATTTGCCTCACAAAGTCCATAGGAATAACTAGGCGGTATGTTTGGCTCACAAAGTCCATAGGATTAACTAGGCGGTACAGCTCCATAGGATTAACTAGGCGGTATGTTTGGCTTACAGCTCCATAGGGATAACTCGGCGGTATGTTGGTGGAAAACAGAAATTTGTATGGTTAAAATTCCAACCTCGGGGAGCTGCCCAACAAATGTGAACCAGGAAAATCCTATGGTAAAAATGCACCATGCTTGAACCAGCAAAATCCTATGGAGTCGGCAAGCCATTCAACCACCTACTTATGTCATCTGGTCAAATCTATGATTTGACCACACCAAATATCCCATACTAAAGTCCTTAGAAATGACCATATGGTCAAATACTAAAAAAATGACCATACGTATGGTTATTACGCTCTTATTGGATTGGGCACTGTAAGTCATTCGTAAGTAAATTTCAATTCGGCATGTTCTACTAGATGGCACAAAGTTCCAGAATCTCAAGTTTGTTAAAGCCATGCAAGTTTGTGTAAGTTGGAGGGAACATATCTTATTATC
>JAAEPD010000636.1 GCA_024222455.1 Aureispira sp. | reverse complement strand
TAAATTGTTCTTTTTTATTTAGCCCTTCGTTAGACAACCTACCTTAATAGCTAAGGCTATTAGGCAGAACATCTACCTTGTCTAATCAAAAAATTACGGCTTTATCTCTATACAAAATTTACTTACATAACCTTTAATATATAAAAAACTTCTATTGCCCCTAATATAATAAGCAACCATGCTCCTAAGAATCCTCCTAATTCAATAAGATAATAATCCCTTTCCCTATAAACAAATACAGGTTCTTCCCCTTCAGCCAAATGCTTATGCCACCATTCCTTTTTCTTTTTAGGAACAGTTACTTCTTTCGATTTCTCTTGTTCCTCAAAAAATTATCGTCTAATACATTATTAGGCATTTCATTAATTTTATTTTCTTGTTAGAATAACCACCTTTCATTATTTATAAAGCAAGCTCATAACTTGCTCCCTTAAATCCTTTGCACACTGAGCAGAAGGTGCAGTTAATTCTATTGATTGTGCTTTTCGTTGGTCAATAATAACAGTAGCCTCCAATTTATGATGAGATCTAATACTCAAAATCTCATCTAGAGGTATAGCAGCCTGTTCTTCCCTTAGAATTCTCTGATCAGTCAACACAAGTATTTCAACACCTTTGCGTATAGAATTTTTTCTATCCATATTTGAAACAGTTCGGATTAAACCTTGACTTCTCATTTTAAATTCCCAGACAATACCTCCTACTATAAATAACATGATGTAAAGCCACCAAACTAATCCTGTTGCAAATGGCAACCAATCCAAGAAACCTAATACACCAATAACGACCGAACCTATAGCTATTAAAAAAATAATGGTTATACTATTTTCCTTGTGTGCATCCATTATATGAGGTGCTACAATATGCTTCTTATATGGTTCTTGGTCTAAGCGTTCATAAACAGCTAAAACCTTTTCGTTCTCTATCAGTTTCGACTTCCACCATCCTGTATTCTTCTTTTCTTTTGGTAAATTTTTATTATCTCCCAACAAATCATCATCTAATACATTATTAGGCATTGTGTTATTTTTTTTAGAATCCTCTAGGAATCTGTATCTTTGTATAGAGTATTCTCTCTATTATATTGTATATTTTTTGGAGAATCATATTGATTTACAAAAACCAATCGTTCAATAATTTAGAAAACCCCACACACTAAAGGTATTTTAATCTGATAGATAAATTATGCAAAAATTCTTACTTACACTAACACTTTTATCCCTAATATCATTCATTTCTAATGCTCAAATCGACTTACAAAAGGTTGGGATAGAACAAGAAAAGGCTGCTGCTATTGTTCGCTTACTCTACAAACCTGCTTATGAGCCTGATTTTTTTGACCGACTCCAACTGATGCTCTATTTAGAAGCAACAGGAGAGTTGATCTACACACAAGAATTCAAAGTTGATAAAAACAAAGAGTATAATAGTAAAGCCAAGATGGTTGGCAAAACATTGGAAGTACCATTTCATAAGCTCAATCTAGAACCTGGAAAATATCAGTTTCGATGCATTTTGACGGTCAAAAACAGCATGAAAGGCACAGAGGATCAGTCACTAAGTAAGAATATATCTATCAGCAAACCAGACTACCCTTCGTTCAAAGACCAAAGTTTCAAAATACGTCGATTGCGAATCACACAACAAGAAACTTTATTTGGGCTCAACAGTTCATCCAAAGGGTTAGAAATCACTTACAATCTAGGTTGGAAAAACACCTTTGAAGTAGCTAAAGAAGGCCATACAGAGTATTTTCATTATGTTACGATCGAAAAAGATGGTTACCAAGTTGCTATTATGCGTCCTGATCAGGATAAACGAAAGTTGCCTATATCACTTTCTCCACATAACCTTACCTTTCATTTGCCTTATCGAAATATTGCCCTAGAAAAAGGTGTTCACAAAGCTAAAATACGTTTTTGGATAGAAGGGTTTGAGGAGCCTATCTATGAAGAAAAGCTAATATTAGAACAACCTGATATTTATGATTTGGTGATAGAATTGCAAAGCGCAGAAGTGAGCAAAGGTGCTGGAGACAACTATGTTCCTATTTTTGCAAAGGGCCTACCAGACCCCAAATGGTTTGTAAAGATAGGAACTGATGGCCTTTATTATTCTACGGTCAAACGTAATAGCTACACCCCAAATACTTACAGTATTAATACAACTATTACCAACTACGACAAACTCTTTATTGGCTTGTATGATGCTGATGTGCTTAATGATGATTTTTTGGGAGAGTATGAAGTCAAACATGGTAGAGGTACTTTCTCTAAAGAATTTAAAAACATATCTATATCCAAAGCTTCTGATCTACAGTTTCATGTAGTCAAACAAAAGCGCCAACCACCCAAATTTGAATTACAAACGGTTCAAGATTATGTCTACAAAGGAATCAAAGGTGTTCAGCTCAACTGCAACTATCAACTCCCCTATCACTATACTCGAAATAAACTACGTGTCCATATAGAGGGCGATTCTAATAAGGTTATCAGCAATATTATTATACTAGAAGAAAAATTGTCTAAGCATGACCTTAGACATTATGGCCAATACAGCTGTTTTATACCTAATTATAATTTACAAAATATCAATGAGCTCAATTTCTTACTCAAAGCCAATGATAAGGTGGTACACGAAAAAAAATCAGAGCAACTCGATATTCCTAAATTCTTAGAACACCAAGAAATCAGCCAACAAGTTGGCTATATACACAAAGGAATTTCAGGAATTTTGTACACACTTCAGTACCAAGTTACTGAATTGCCAGAGCTTTCTGAGCTCAAATTAGTGATCAATGATCTTCCTGCCAACACTTGCAAAGAGATAGCTTACTGGCCAGTAGGACAAGAACCACAGATGGCGCAGGATACGTTTTGCAAACTACCTAGAGCAATACAACAAAAGGTCTTTGTTTTTGTACCTTATTATGCTGCCCCTAAACATATACATCCTAAGTTTATCTTGGCCTCCGAAATTCCAGAGGTTCCATTATTGCCACTAACCAGTTATACTACTGAGGCATACGAAAGACCAACTCAACTTAATGATATACAAATTAGGTCTATAGCTAGTGAAGAAACTATTTATACAGGGTTGGCAGGTCAATTATTTTCATTTAATATAACTGTGCCAGATAATTATCACAGCAAAGGGAAATTTGATATTTCGATTATGGCAAATGATACAGCAGTGACTCAACACTACTTTATTAATGAAGTAGCAGAAGCTCCTCTTAGTATGGCTATGCAAAAACAAAGCACCTTAAAGATTTTTATTCCTTATCGATACATGAAACCAGCTTCGAACTATACAGTAGAACTAAAAGCAAGTAATGAGGATTTCTTATTGGCAGCTCCACAAACAGAGGTTTTTGACTACAGCCAAGATCAACTAGTCAACTTTGGGCTTTACTTAAACTTTTTCAAAGGTAAAAAATGGCCAGAATTTCAGTATAAAGTTCTGATTAGAAATACAAAAACACTGAACACTACTTACAGCCACAGCAATTATGATGAGGTTCATAGTGCTGTTATCCCTCAAAAACATAAACCAGATTTCCCTGAAAGTATACCTTTGCTCTTACATCCTAAAGATGAAATTCAGCTCGTTTTTTATCAGCAAGGGGGGCATCAGTCACCCGAAAATGTTATTAAAACTAATTATGAGCAATTACGTACAGCCAAAAAATATTTTACGGTTAGTAATACAGGAGAAATCAAAAAAGCATTTTTCAAAATAGTAGAAAAATAATAAGGTTTTAACCATTTTTGCACCTAAGAACATGTTATTTGAGCAATAATGACTAAGAACCAAGCAGTCTTGGGCTGCAAATTTTATAAATATTCTAGAGGTTTTAATAATGAAGTACATATATAGTTTAGTTTTTTGCCTGATAGGTATAGCCCATAGCAATGCCCAAGTTATAATAGATTTGGCGACTATGATCCCTGAAAAACGACCTATTATAATCACCTTTCGTCCATCTATCATCAACCAAAAAGTAAGCTATAGTAAAATACAAGCTTATCCTTTTGTCGAAAATCAGTTAGATGCACTAGCTGAACGCTTGATGCCTAAAAACAAGGCTGCGCTAAAAGATATACTTGTACATCCTGTCAAGTATGGCGTTAGTGATAGTACTCCTGTACATTTGAGCATGTTCCAAGAAAACGGGCATCCTTTCACTCAACTCTACTTCCAAAATGCCAATGCTACTTTACTGTACCGGTATCTTGCTAAAGCTGTAAAAAAATCAAAGACGGTTTCAATCGGTTCTTGGGCTGGCGTTGGGCGAGAAAACACTCATATTATTTGGAATAAGGGTGCATCTATGCTAAATGTAGTTGGAGAAATTTTCAGAAAAGATGGAGAGAGTGATAAAGAGTTTTATGACCGTAGCAATGAGGTGTTGAGACCTATACTAAAGCCACAAACAATAATGCCTGTGGAACAATCATTAGCAAAAATAACAGCATTCAAAACCTATCAAGATACTCCTGCAGATATTAGTTTATGGATCAATTGCAAATCATTGGCTCAACAATATAATGAAGGATCTATTGCGAAAGACTCTTGGCTATCTACTATAGTAGAACAATTAGACCTTATTTATGATGGAAATTATTTAGCTGTCCACCTTTTCTTAGAAAAAGGGACAATACGTATTCAAACACAATTATACCTTAGTCCTTTAGGACAAAAAGTGGCTGAAGCAGCTCAACAACAGAAGTTGAATAAAAAAATGTTTAAATACATTGATGCAACAGAGACTTTAGAATACACTACTGTTAAGTTAGACTTCAAATCTTGGGCAACACAATGGTATCAGCTCAACAACAGTTCGCTCAATGAAAAAGCTGGTAATCAAAAATTCAGTCAACTACTCAAAGTTCTGGGTGTATTCTTGGATGAAGATGCACTCAATAGCACTCTAAAAGGAGATGCTATGTTTGTGACTACTGGAATAAATGTGATAGAAAAATTAGATACTAATTACATAGAGGGTGAGCAAGAAACTTACTATGAAGAAGTGCAATCCAAAAGCTTAAGTTCTACGTTTACTTGGTTGTTTTCTTATTATAAATCGGATAATTTTACTCCTTTTTTAGGTTTGGGGCAAAGTCTAGGTTTTTTAGCAAAAATCAATGACACCCACTATGAGCTAAAAACAGCTCTAATGTCTATGCCTGAAGGCACACATATTTATCTAAACAAAGGTATTTTGATCATTACTAATGATCAAAAAGTGGTTCAAAACCCAAGTAAAGGTATAGATAAGAGCTTGTGGCCATCCAAAACGCAACAAAAAGAGATTGGGAGTTCTACTTACACTAGTTATTATGATATTGCAAAAATGGCTGAATATTGGGCAGGCATTACACCTAAAAAGACAGCTTCTTTTTGGAAAACGATTAAAATCTACTTTAGTGACTTTGAGCTAAAAACAAATACACTAGAAGATAATATCTTGCCTCAAGAGGGAAATATTCGATTGCAAACAGAAGAGGCTCCTGCTGCCAATATATTGTTGGAAGCCTTACAGGGTTGGTATGATGCAACACAAGAGTAGGAGATACTAAAAACATTGTACGAGTAGCAATGTTTTTAGTATTCAATGCTCATTAAGTTTAAGACCTCTTCTTCTCCAATTGAAGCTGGTTTAAACTTAACAAATCCAATTTTGATAAACCCTAATTTAGAGAGCGGGGCTACCCTTTTATTGTTGACTTCAATAAGTCCCAATCTAATGTTGTCTTTTTTTAATTTTTCTAGCCTTACTAAATCAAAGAGCTTAGCTATTCCTTTACCTCTAAAATTCTTATGGATTACTAACCTAGAGAAAAAACCAAAAGGTCTTTCTTCTGGTATTTTGATATCATGGAATACAACTCCTAGTTTTTTTAATTGGGAGAGATTATTTAGATAGGTTAGTCTTGCAGTTGCAATAATTTTATTTTCTTCATTAGATAAATACCAAATGAAAGAGTCTTTGTCTGCTTCATCAAACCATCCTTTAGGAAAAAGAGACTTATTTATAGTTTTTTTAGAAGGTGAGTTTTCCCAAGCATGAACTCTTAGGTCATAGATTTCTTGAAGTTTAGACTTGTCTTGTAGCAGTTTAATTTCATATTTCATAGAAAGTAATCTAACTTAGGTTATAAAATCATCGCTTCAATTTAGTAGAAATTTGCCCTATTACTTTCACATCTTCATCCGTCTGCAATCTCCAAAGGTTGCTTAAACCTGTGATATCCAGTTCCATTATTTCATTCATTTTGCAGTGTACATCAAACAAAGCTTTTGCCCCTTTTAAGTTTAGTTTTCTAAGCTCATTCCCAGCACAAAGCACTAATTTTAAGTGTTCTAAACCTGATAAATCTAAACTTGTCAACTTACATTTTCGACAATGGAGTGTCTCTAACTTTGATAAAGTTGAAAGATCTATACTCTGTATAGGAGTCCAATCAAAATACAATTTCTCTAAATTGTGTAGTCCTTTCAAATCCAACTGTTGAATATTGGTAAACCCACAGCCCAACTCTTTCAAGTTCCCAATACTATTTACCTTCAATTCCTCCAACTCATTATTCCCAACATACAATACCTCTAAACTGGGTAAATTAACTAGTTTAAGGTCTTTTATTTTATTGCCTTTGCAATCCAACTTTTGGAGCTTAGGTAGGTTTGCCACCTTCAGAGATTCGAGTAGATTTAGACTACAATCTAAAACCTCTAAATTGGGTAGTCCTTCTACAGAAAGGCTAGCAAATTTGAAGCCTTCCAAATCCAACTTTTCCATTCCTAAAAGATCTACTAAGCTACAGTTTTGATGTTTTAAGACAAGCCTATTTCTTTGCTCCAAATTGTGGGTAAACTGCCCACCAAACTGAGTGCGATCGAGCATGAGCCCCAACTCTCGATTTTCTTTGAGCGGGTGAAAGAGCAGTTCTTTCATTTTTTGAAGAGTTGCTGTTGTTTCCATATTTACATCAGTCTTTTACCAGAAGAAAAACCTTGTACATCTACATGTTCATCACAATCCAACAACTGCAAAGAAGTCAAATATTGCAAATCTAATTTCTTTATTTTATTGCCTTTACAGCTCGAAACTTTCAAGTTTGGTATAACTTGAAAGTTCAATTCACTCAATTGATTATTAACACAATAAATCCATTGCAATTTTTCAGATACAGGCAACGATAATTTAGTGAGTTGGTTAGCTACACAATCCAAAGATTCCAAATTCATTAAACTACTTAAATCTAAAACTTCTAAAAAATTACCTCTAAAATCAAGTCGTTTCAATTTAAGATTATCTGATAAATCCAGTGTTCTCAAATGGTTATCTCTACAATTCAATTTCTCTAAGTTTACGAGTCCTTTTAGATTCAAGGAACTCAATAAATTATTCTTGCAGTATAACTCTTTTAGGTTTTCTAATCCCGAAACATCTAATCGATAAGGCCTAAATTTTGATATATGCAAAATTTCAGTCCCTAAAAGCTCTTTTAAGCTATAAAAAGTATTTTTTAGTATAGGTTTATATTTCTGTTCTAAAGCTGCAGTTATAGCTCCGCCAAATTGTGATTGGTCCAATGCAGTCCCCAAATCCCTATTCTCTTGAAACCTATTGAGTAGTAGTTTTTCTATATTTTCTTTTGTTGGGTTCTCCATTATTTTTAGGACTTCTTTTAGTCAACTAAAACTTCACAGTGAGGTAAAACATCAATCCAATACTCCTTATTTTCGATTTTAGTGCCTTTTAGATTAAGTATTCTTAACTGACTAAATTTTTCAAACTCTTTGGGTAATATCTTCAAAGCCGCATAGTTTTCAAAGCTAAGCTCTTTTAAGTTAGGCATTTGCACCAACAATTCTAAGTTTTCGAGCTGAAAAGGTGCTAAGATATTCAAATGTAGATATTCTACCTGCTTTAATCCCAACACAGCTTTAGGCAAGCGTTTATGCTTGATTTTGGGTGTTGCCATTTCTCTATATCTGTAACTACTGTATTGTTTATACACGGTTATAGTCAACCGTTTTAGGTGAGGTATACAAAAAATAGCCTTAGGGAAGTTAAAATTAGTTCTTCTAGAAACTTCTAACTCTTTTAAGTTGGGCATTCCCAAAAGTCCTCGCATTTGCTCCTGACAGTATTTATTGTGCTTGGGATGAGCAGCATTAGAAGTACATTTATTGGAGTCTAAGTTCAAACTTTCTAATTGTTGTAGGCTTGCCAACTCCTTAGGGAACACCTCTATACCACAATCCGTTAAATCTAATTTTTTCACCTCTTTGAGTTCTTTAATATCCTCTATCAAACCTGCATTTTTAATAACCTTCCCTATTTTTATTTTTTCAAAACTTAGACTACCTTTTTCTAGACTTTGACTCAATATATATTGCCGAACAGGGCCTTGACTATGCTCCAAAGCATAAATATACATATTGGTATAATTACTAAATCCTTTACCATATTTATACAAGTAAAAGGATAGCAGCCCTGCATGTATGCGACAAGGAGCTTCTAAAATATTATCAATAATTTCTTTAGTTCTTTTGTAGTCTGCATAGGAAAAATACTGAGCTGTAGACCGGCTATCATATCCCCAAAAGACTATTTCCTTTTCTTTAGCAGACAAAACATCTGTAAGTACCTCTTTAGCAGACAGCTTTACCTCTTCGTTAGGATGTCCTAACAAGACAAAACATAGCTCTGTTAGTAAAGAATCTGGCACCCCTCCTCCTTTTAGCATTTCTATAGCCAACAAGACATTTTCAATAGCTGTATGGAATAAAAGTGTCCGTATTCTAGTCAACATATTCTCATCCTCCTTAGCTAAATAAGCATTAGGATTGAGATATTGTGTCAACTGAATCAGATCTACTTCAGACATCAATACAATATCGCCTACAGTTATATCTTTTTGGGCATGACCTTGATCACCTAAGGTCCAATGTGTTTGCTTTTCGGTAGCCTTTGTTTTTATATTTATGTTATGTTCATTAAGAATACTCTGCATCTCTTCTAATCGCTGCACCGAACAGCCAAACGCTCCAACTAAGCTCAATTGGTCTCCTGCCTTGAGCTGGCTTAACTCATTAGATTTATATCGTTCGTGAATATCCTCTAAGGCAATAACTCTAAGCTTTTTTGCTCCATTTATGCCACAAGCATCAAAGAGTAATTGTTTGGTCGCTTTTGGAGTCTCTTTCTTAGTATTCAAGTAGTTAAAAAACACTTGGTAAGCTTGCTTATTTCCTACAGGAAGTGCTTCAAAAAGTTCTTCTATCGCCGCTGAATTTTTAATTTCATTTTCTGCTAACTTGATCGTTTTCAGTTTTGGCAAGTCTAAGAACTCTAAAGGGAACCTACTAAATTTATTTCCTGTTAAATCAAGTTTTTCTAGCACCTTTAAATTGGCCCAAGACTTATTAAACTTAGACAATCCACAAGCCTTCAACTCTAGGACTTTCAACTGATCTAAAGGTTCAAAAAAGCTGTCATCAAATTCCAAAGAAGGGGACTGAAACCTATAATTTAAATAATTACAAGATAAGCTTAAGGTTTTTAAGTTTTGTAGTTGGTGTACAAAAGACATATTCTTAAAATAGTCCTTCTGATATGAGGTTTTCAATGCTAAACTTTCTAGCCCTGACAACTCTCCTATCCAATGCAATTGGCTAGTATCTACTAATAAAGAGCTAAAAAAAAGGTGCTTTAGTTTGCTTAGATTTTTCATAGACTCAGGCAAACTATGAAATGTTCCAAACTGTAAATGAACAAACTCTAATTGTTGTAATTGTTCTATTTCTTTGCTTAGAAGAAAATGTCTAGCATAACGAATCTCCAGTTTTTTGAGTTTTGGCAATTTATATATAACAGCAGGTAATTCTTTTTCATGAAAACTACCCATTTCTAATTCTTCTAAGTTTTTGAAATCGCCTATATGCTCAACAAAGTCATTGACATGTGTTTTGTTCATCCATCCCAATTTTAGTTTCGTAACGGCTTCTTTGTTTTTTATTGCCTCTGTTATACTATCATACATGGCCATACCATCCGTTTTTTACTTTGCTTTATAAATAGCTCCATTTATAGTATCCCTATCTGCCCCCGTCACTGTACTCAAACTATTCGCTACCCCCTCACATCTTAGCACGCCCAACAAGGCCATTAGCAAAGCTTCTTTATAATCAACTATTTCGGTTTCAGGCACTATTATATCCACTTTATAGGCACTAGCATCAAGGGCATTTTGCATACATTCTATCAAGTAGCCATTAAAAGCACCACCACCTGTAGCCAATAACTTATAAGTTGGCTTTTCTAATTTTTCTTTTTCTATTATTTGAATAATGCTGTTAGTTAACTCTATTGCTATATGTTCACAAGTAGTTGCCAGTTTGTTTACAATAGGTATTTCAATACCTTCATAAACAGGCAAAACCTGTTCTCTTATCCAACCATTGCCCAAAGACTTAGGATACACTTGTTGATAATAATCAAACCTTCTTATCTCCTCTAACAAATAGGAATCTACATCTCCCGAACGAGCTAAAGCTCCATCTTGATCATAAGCCTCTTCTAGTTCATTGGCCAACGCATTTAGCACCTGATTGGCAGGACAAACATCAAAGGCTACCCAACGACCATTAGCATTGCAAGAAATATTGGCAATACCTCCTATATTCAAATAAAAATCATAGCCTTCAAACAGGTATTTATCCGCCAAAGGAGCCAAAGGAGCACCTTCCCCATTTAAGGCAACATCCTGTGTTCTAAAATCGCAGATTACATCCTGACTGATAGTAGCGGCCAACGCCCCTCCATTCCCAATTTGAGCAGTAAACCTACGATCAGGGTCATGATAAATGGTATGTCCATGCGAAGCCACAAAATCTATATCTTGAATCTTATATTTTTGAATAAATTGGTTGACCAATGCTCCAAAATAATAGCCTAAATACATATCTGTTTGTGCATAAACAAGGCCATTTTGAAGAGGCAAGGCCAATAAGCGAGTATGCCATTTTTCGGAAAACGAAAGGGTATCAGCAGCCAACAGTTGCCAATCTGATATTTTCCCATTTTCCCATTGCATTGAGGTATATACTATATCTAGTCCATCTAGAGAGCTACCCGACATTAGGCCCAATGCCTTATATATTTTCTTTGCCATAAAACTTTAGTTGAAACTCTATTTAACTGATAATCAATTGTTATTTCAGAGCTTTAAACTACTTAGTAGTTGTTTATTTGGTGATTCGATTATTCTATAAAATCAAATTCACAAATAAACAAATAATCCATAACTCATTAACTAAATGCAAGTAAACAATTTAAGATGAACAACTTATTTTTCAAACTTCATCCGAAATTCACATTAGTCCAACCCACCAAATCCTGATTTGATTGCATCTACCGAAAAGGTAGTTTAACATTTAATTAATACCTTTTTTGTAACCTATACTTAGCTTTTGGAGATTTCGTGTCGTTTAAATGCTCAGAACTCCATAGATTTTGCTTGCTTGTTCTTTTTTAGGTTTAATAGTCTGTACCTTTGGGGCCGAAACTAAAAAACTCTAAAAATTAATAAGTAGTATGCGGCTTTGTATAGATATAGGCAATACACGTGTAAAATTAGCGCTATTCAGCAAAAAAGGTAAATTAAAAAAGTTATTACTTGAAAAAGAGGTGACCATTCGTCGCCTAGAAAAAGTTCTTAAGAAATATCGGGTCAAACATGCTATTTTATCTTCTGTTCGCAAAGAAAATAAACGCATTCAAAAGTTTTTGACAGAACAACTAGACACCTTTGTTGTTTTGGATTCAAAGACCAATATACCTGTTGTAAATCTATACCAAACCCCCGACACCTTGGGGCGTGACCGTATTGCTGCTATTGTGGGTGCTTGGGCACGCTATCCTAATGAAAATGTATTAGTGATGGATGCTGGCACTTGTATTACCTATGATTTTGTCACCAATACTGGGCGATATTTGGGTGGTAGTATTTTACCAGGGATTGAAATGCGTTTACATGCACTTCCTTTGCTTACAGCTAATTTACCTTTAGTCAAAATAGGGCCGCTTAGCTCATTTATTGGAGACAGTACAGAAACCTCTATACGCACTGGTGTGCAATGTGGAGTATTGTTCGAAACTGCTGGTTTTATACTTGAATATCAGGAACGTTTTAAACAAATTCGAGTAGTTATTACAGGAGGAGATACATCTTTTTTTGAATCTCAGTTGAAAAATGAGATATTTGCGGAGCCAAACTTGGTTCTTATTGGATTAAATCAAATTTTAGAATATAATGTCAAAAGGTAATTTACTGGATTACAGCTCCTTAAAAAGAGTTTTATTAATCCTAGTCTGTTTAAGTAGTGTTCAACTTATGTCGGGGCAGTACATCAAAAGCAATTCGCCCTACTCTAGATATGGATTAGGTGACTTGCATTCCTTAAATTTTGCAGGAACATCTTCGATGGCAGGCGGAATGGGTGCTACTTATAGAAGTTATTGGGAAACCAATCTTACTAATCCAGCTTCCTTGAGCAAACTTCGCTTTACTTCTTTTGAGGTAGGTCTTTTTTATAAACATAGTGAGTTGTCTGAGCGCAATACTGGCCTAAAAGCCAAAAGTGATGATGGAAACCTAGCTAACTTGTCGTTGGCCTTCCCTATCACTAGAAGCTGGGAGATCATGAGAGATACGCTTCGTAGAGGTGTACCTGTACAATGGGGGATGGCTTTTAGTCTTACACCATTTAGTACCACAAGTTATGATGTATCTGTTTCGAGAGGTTTAGCAGGCATTGACACTGTCAATTATAATTATTTAGGTACTGGTAACTTGTATAGAGTCAACTGGGGAAATGGTTTAGGCTACAAAGGTTTTTCTCTTGGTTTTAACCTTGGGATGGTATTTGGCAAAAACACCTATATCTCTAATATTTCTTTCCAAGATAGTAGTTATAACTATGGCTTTGATGAGAGTTTGAGAGAAGAGCGAAATACATCAGGTATGGTTTGGGATATTGGAGCTCAATACGAATTTGTGTTTAAACCTAAAGGAGCTTCGGAAGCAGATAGCGATGTAGACTTGAAAATGATAGTTGGTGCTTATGCTGGAGGTTCTGCCTTTTTCAACACCAATAGTAAACAGGTTTATTTGCGTTATGGCAAATCGTCTCTAACACATAGTACTGATACCATCCGAAATACAGCTGATGTAAAAGGTCAAATGAATCTCCCACTCAAAATTGGAGGAGGAGTTAGCTTTGGTAAAGAATTTGGTTGGTTAGTAGGTGTAAATTATGAGCACCAACTGTGGAGCTTATTCAGAGAAAATGGAGCAGCTAATCCTAATCTTACTGATGGATTTAATATTTCAGCAGGCGTTCAGTGGATTCCCGATATTACTGATTTCACAAGTTATTTTAACCGCATTCGTTACCGTGCTGGATTTCAGTATGGCGCTGATCCTCGTCAATTGACAGGTGCAGATGGCAATTCGAAATACCAATTATACACTTATGGAGGTTCTGTAGGCTTCGGTTTACCTATTCGCCCTCCAAAATCTAAGTCAATGCTTGGCTTCCTCAATTTGGGGCTTGACATTGGCTATATAGGACACCCAGAACTGATTAATGATTTTTATGTAAAGGTGAATTTAGGATTCACACTTAGTGACAAAAACTGGTTTGTACGACCTAAATTTAGATAGTACACTAAGCTAGTTGGTCAGTTAAGTTATAATCTTAGGGCACCAATTAGTTAATTGTAAAATGTACATTCAGTTATGGTCAAATTAAATGTCGTTCTTATTCTATGCTTAGCCGTTTGTTCTGCTAATCTTGTTGCTCAATGCAAGTCTTGGGAAAACTATCCTGATGGTATCCAAAAGGCAAAAGAGCAGCACATGTTTTATAGAGAATTTTTCAATTCAAAAAAATATACAGAAGCTTTTCCTATATGGGAAAAGCTTTTTGTGCATGTACAGGCTCCCAAAGATGCTCCTCGTCGTCATCTAAAAGATGGTATAAAAATGTATCAGGAGTTCATGAAAAAAACGGAAGATGTAGCCAAACAACAAGGACATCTCCAACAAATGGTGCAACTCTATGATCAGTTAGCCACCTGTACTGGCGAAAAATCTACAGACAGAGCTTTTCAAGCCTATTATATGTATCGTTTCAAGGCTGATTTAAGTAGT
This sequence comes from Aureispira sp., assembly GCA_024222455.1. Lineage (GTDB taxonomy): Bacteria > Bacteroidota > Bacteroidia > Chitinophagales > Saprospiraceae > JAAEPD01. The sequence goes on along the minus strand of JAAEPD010000636.1, from coordinate 5,948 downwards.
ATTGTCAGTGTTGCTCAAAAAGCTATTGAACTAGGCAAACATAATACACACGAAACGGTGTTTGTCCCTTATGCTGCTTCTGCTATCCGATTGTTCAAAAATAAAGAAGCTACCATATCTAAAACTCGATTATTAGAAATATATGAAGAGCTTAAAACTATAGTAATCCACCATCGAACAAACAAGAGTAAAAAATTGGATGCCTACGAAACCAAATGGGCAAAAGTACAAGCGCTGTTTCAAGAAGTGGATTCAAAGTTTAAAATATTTGACTGTAATCACCATATTCAAAAATATCGTCTAAAGTACAAGGACTATTATAATAACACGAAACAGCTAGATGCTTATATATCTGTATTGGCTCAAAAATGTGGCAACGATAATAGCTATGTTCAAGAATTGGTGGAGAGAAAAGCTGTACTGAAAGATAGTCTTACACATGAACAAGAAAAAAATTGTCTTCAGAATTGTCCTCCTTATGAGCAAGCACAATTACTGGAACGGTTAGAACGAATACCTGAAGCAATGGAAGCTTATAAAAAAGCTTTGTTGCAAGCAGAATCAGACAGCCTTCCTAAAAGCGAAATAGCGTATAAGTTGGCTTACTATTATTACCTAACTGCTCCCAACTACCCTACTGCTCTCAAATATTGCAAACAAGCCATAAAGCTAAGCCCTCAGTGGGGCGATCCTTATATTTTATTAGGTTTAATCTATGCTGCTAGTGCTAAAGACTGTGGAACTGACGATTGGGACTCAAGAGTTGTTTATTGGCCAGCCGTAGATACTTGGGAAAAAGCTAAAGCTGTAGACCTTAGCACTACAAAACGAGCAAACGACTATATCCTAAAATATTCAAAACATTTTCCGACGGTTAGTCAAGGGTTTCAGAGAGGGCTAAAAGAGGGCGATGATTATACTATTAACTGTTGGATTAAGGTTAAAACAACAGTTCGTTTACGTAAATCTCACTAATTCATTAGCAAAGTAAAGTTTGCTAATTATAAATGCTTGAATGTTTAATTTTGAATATGTTTCTTGTACCATAGGCACTACAACTAGAGCTAACACACAAGAACTAAGAATTTATACTAGGTAATTTTTTTCATTAAACTTTCAAAAATTAAACTTTCAACATTGCAAAGGTATGAAATTTACCTACAGTAAATTTCATACCTTTGCCCTAATTCTTTAGTTATAAGGCCAGTTTTTTAGGTTTTTTTTATTATTTTTCGGCACTTTTTGGGAATAGGCATCTTAATTTCAAGTCTATTTCCAAAACAAACCAAACCAACGCAAACAACTAACAACCAATAATTTAACACCACCTGCACTTGCCAAAAATAGATTATGGCACGGCTTTTGGCTTTATTAGCTTGATAAGTAAATGCAGAAATAGATTGTTGAACATAATTAGTACAGTTGCATTATAGATGCAAACTATTTGAAGAACGACTATTACATAGCAACAAAAATAAGAGAATGATGATAACACAAACAATGAATTCTTTCTTTAGACTAGGGGCAATAGTATTATTAGGAACCCTATTTACAGGAACTAGCTACGCACAATGTGGGTCTTGGGATAAATACCCTGATGGGCCGACTAAAGCAGTAGAGCAACATGTTATATATAGAGATTTATTCAAGGCAAAACAGTACGACCAAGCCTTTCCTATTTGGGAAAAACTATTTGAGACCGTACAATCTCCACAAAAATTTGAAAAATTACCTGCTACTCCACGTCGCCACTTCAAAGATGGTATCAAGATGTATCAGGAATTCATGAAAGCTGATAAAACAAAAGCTGAGGAAATGCTTCCTAAAATGATCAAGCTTTATGATCAAATGGCTGAATGTACTGGTGAGAAATCATCTGATCGTGCTTATCAAGCTTATTATATGCAACGTTTCAAAGCAGATGTGGAAGAAACGGTAAAAGTGATAGAAAAAGCTATCGAATTAGGTAAGAACCAAACGCCTGATATGGTATTCACTTCTTACGCTTCTTTAAGTATCTATCTATTCAAAAACAAAAAAGAAGGATTTGATGATGAAAAGATGCGTTTAATTTACAAAACGCTTAAAGATATTGCAACAGACAATATAGAGAAGAAGACTAAAAATGCAGATAAGTACAAAGCTAAGTGGGAGAAGGTAGAGAAAATGTTTAATGATCAAGGTGTATCTGATAAAATATTTGGTTGCGACTACTATGTAGAGAAATGGAAGCCTGAGTTTGAAAAAGCTAAGGACAACATGGAACAAAACAAAGAAATCTTAACGCTTATCAAGAAAAAATGTGGCAAAGACAATGACTTCTACAAAGCCGTAGATGCTGTTTATGCCCCTTATAAACGTGCTCAAGATAGTTTAGAAGCTGTGCGTAACTTTGGTGCACTATGTAACCGCAAGAAAGGTGCTTTCCGCGAAAAACAAGCAAAATCAGCTGCTACTGAAGAAGAAAAAACTGCATTGAAAAAAGAAGCTTTTGAATGGTATGAAAAAGCTGTAGAAGAAGCAACTACTCCTGAAGAGTGTGCTATGACAGGTGATGAAAAAGGTGAGTTAGCTTACCGTATTGCTTACAATTATTACAAAAAAGGAAGTTATGGAACGGCTCGCTCATGGTGCCGAAAAGCAGCTAGCCTAAAATCAAACTGGGGTGAGCCTTACTTACTAGTAGGTTTGATGTATGCGGGCAGTGGCAAACGCTGTGGTCCGGGTACTGGTTGGGATAGTCAAGTAGTAGTATGGGCAGCTATGGATGAGTGGAATAAAGCTAAGAAATATGCTGACTCTAAAGCAAAAGCAAGCCAATACCTTTCTAAATACAGAAAATATATTCCAACTAAAGGTGATGCTTTCCAAAGAGGTGTCAAAGAAGGTTCTTCTTATAAAATCGGATGTTGGATCGGAGTAACAACCACAGCTCGCTTGCGTGCTTCAGACTAAAAGATAGTATAATATATATATACTCCTCTAAAGGAGTTATAAGGAGTTGCCTAGGCAACTCCTTATTTTTTGTATATTACTTAGTAGATATAGGCTATACCGCTTTTTTTATTATTTTTGTGTTAACAGCTAGTAATCACTGGCTTCCTTATTTAGTTTTATTAAGTTTTTATAAAGTAGTTTAGAAATATGAATTGGAAACATATAAGCCTGTGGAGCTTAATTGTGTTGATGTTTATGGGTTGCCAACCTAAAAACCTTATCACAGTTGATTATGATGAGCGTAATCTAGATACGGTGTCTGTCACTGCATCTCGTGGTTATCAACGCCCTCCATACAACCCAAGTCACACCCGAAAAAATGACCTTTTACATTCCAAGTTAGATGTTCGATTTGATTGGAACAGACAACATGTATTAGGTAAAGCGACCTTAACACTCAAACCTATATTTTATGCAACTGAAACACTTCGTTTAGATGCAAAAGGTTTTGATATTCGTGAAGTAGCTCTAATGAAAAATGGTAAGAAGACTAGACTTCCTTACAAATATGAGGATGCAGCCAACCTCTTCATTACCTTAGACAAAAAATACACTGCAGAGCAAGAATACACTGTATATATAGAGTATACTGCAAAACCTAATGAATTGCCTGTAGGTGGTAGTGCTGCAATTACGCAAGATAAAGGTTTGTACTTTATCAACCCTACCAATGCTACACCTGGCAAGCCACAACAAATTTGGACACAAGGAGAAACAGAGTCGAACTCTAAATGGTTTCCAACTATTGATCGTCCGAATGAGCGTTGTACTCAAGAAATTTTTGTCACTATAGACAAAAAATACCAAACACTTTCTAACGGTATCCTTAAGTCGGCTAAACCGAACACTGACGGAACTCGTACAGACCATTGGGTTATGGATATGCCACATGCTCCATATCTTTTTATGTTAGCTATTGGTGAATTTTCAGTTGTTTTAGATTACTGGGAAGGTCGTTTACTACAATACTATGTAGAGCCTGAGTATAAAGATCATGCAAAAGCAATATTCAAACATACTCCAGAAATGTTGACCTTCTTCTCCAACCGTTTGGGGGTAGAGTATCCTTGGCAAAAATATGCTCAAGTTATTGTGAGAGACTATGTATCTGGAGCAATGGAAAACACAACCGCTGTTATTTTTGGAGATTTTGTACAAATGACTACTCGTGAGCTATTAGACTATAGCGACATGAACGAATCTATTGTTGCTCATGAAATGATGCACCACTGGTTTGGAGATTTAGTTACTTGCGAAAGTTGGGCAAACTTGCCACTGAACGAATCTTTTGCTAACTATAGCGAATATCTTTGGTTTGAGCATAAATATGGAAAAGATGCAGCAGATCATATCCGTGCTAGAGAAATGGCAGGTTATATGACACAAGCAGTTGTTCGTGGAGATGCTCATCCATTGATTTATTATGGATATGCTGACAAAGAAGATATGTTCGATTCTCATAGCTACAACAAAGGAGGAACAATCTTACACATGTTGCGCAAGCATATTGGTGACGATGCCTTTTTTGAATCACTACGTGTATATCTAGAAGCCAACAAATTCTCAGCTGTAGAAGTGCACGATTTGCGTTTGGCTTTTGAAAAAGTGACAGGAGAAGATTTGAGCTGGTTTTTCAACCAATGGTTCTTCACTAAAGGCCATCCAAAACTTAAAATCAAAAAGAAATACGACTCTAAAAAACGTCAGTTGAATGTAACAATTGAGCAGACTCAAAATCCTAAAGAGACTACTGTATTCAGATTGCCATTTGATATTGCTATACACTTATATGAAGGCGACAAACCTCAAATGAAAAGTGTAGTAATGACAGATCAAATCCAAACATTTACTTTTGATGTAAGACAACAACCTCTTTGGGTTGGTGTTGATGCTGATCGTCGTTTGTTGTGTGAGCGCACTTATGACCAAACTGTAGAAGAACTAATATTCCAATACCGTGCATCCAAAAACTTTATGGATCGTAATGATGCCCTAAAAGCACTCCGCTACAAACAAAAAGACAATCCTGAAGTAAAACGTGTATTTGAAGAAGCACTAAAAGATCCTTTTTGGTCTCTTCGTGAACGTGCTGTTGATGGTATAGAACTATCTGTGGACAAAGACATGCGTATTATTCGTAGAATAGAAAGCATGGCTAAAGACGATAAGCGCTCTCAAGTACGTGCAGCTGCTATTGATAAGTTAGGAAGTTTCAACGATGAGCGCTTCTTAACTATACCTAAAGAAGCTGTAGAAAAAGATAAATCTTATATGGTTATAGCATCTGCTATCAATGCCATTTATAGTGCTAATAAAGAGGAAGGTATTAAGTATGCTCAGAAATTAAAAGATGAGACGAACATCTCTATTCTATTGTCTGTAGCCGAAATTTTTGCTGCAACAGGTGATGCTCAATACACTTCGTTTTTTGATAACAACTGGAAGAAAATGAGCAACTACAATGCTTTTTCTTTCTTTGACTACTATGCTAACCTACTGATCAAGACTAAAGATGATCCGTTCATCTTAGCTAAGGCATCTGATTTTAGAGATATTGCAACTGATCCTAATACAGGCCAATGGTCTCGTTATGCATCAGCTAGCGCTATCAAAAAATTGCGTGATAATTATAAGAAAATCAAAGATATGGAAACCAACTATAATACGTTGAACTCTTATATCGATGAAGTAAAAAGAAAAGAAAAAGATGCTACACTAAACAAGTTTTACAAAAACTGGAAGTAATTAGTAACTCCATCTTATTCAATACAATAATACCCACAAAGTGTTTTCTACATTTTGTGGGTATATTTTTATATATTGAACATATAAACATGAAGTTGTTTAAGAATGGAGTTCAAAATAGGCTTTGAGTACTGATTTTGACTAGAGTTAGGCATTTTTTGAAAGCGTAGCCATAGCTACGGTTGATAAAAATAACAACACTATAG
>JAAEPD010000635.1 GCA_024222455.1 Aureispira sp. | reverse complement strand
ATATTGATGGGAACGATGTAAAATTGTCCAGCCAGCCCCTAGCTCCTTCTTTATATTTTCTGTATCTTGCAATTTCTTATAATACATAGGAATCTCTGATTTTTTGTGCATATTAAATCTATGAGATTCCTATTGCTTTTCCAAAAAAAAGTCACCCTCGAAAAATTCGGGATGACTCATGTATATATTTTTAGTAGCTATTGTAAGCTAAGTTTTATTTTCCTAAAATCATTGGCAAACCATCACTTCCACCAACTACAATTACTTTAGTATTTGGTGATTGAGCTAACTCTAAGGTAGCTCTAATTCCTTGCGCTTGCAATACTTTATCTGTAAGCGATTCATTGATAATATTATTGGCTTTAGACTCAGCATCAGCAGCAATTAATTTACGTTCAGCTTCTTTGCGTTCTCTTTGTAGGATAAAATCCATTTGTAAGTTTTCTTGCTCTTTTACCTGCTTCATACTAATCGCACTTTTGAGTTGTTCAGGTAAGTTGACATCTCTTACCAATACAGCTTCTAATACAAAGTTTTTATCTGCAAAAGTGGGCTCTAAAGAATGATAAATAAGACTTTGGAGAGAGTCACGCATAGTACTGTAGAGCTGTTCGGCAGTATATTTACCAATAACTTGTCTGGACACCGAGCGTAATTGAGGGATAATAAATCGATCATCATAATCTTTCCCAATCTCATTATGGACATGTCCTGTCATCCCTTTTTTGATATGGAATTGAACCGAAATCTCTACATTAACATCAAGACCATTTTTATCTAAAACAGCCATTTTTTGCATGTCTTGTCGCTGACGAATATCGTATTGAATGAGTTCTGTCCAAGGAGCTTTAAAATAGGTTCCAGGAGGATAGGTTGTCTCTATCTCGTATCCAGAAAGGTAGTTGAAAGTGCCTTCGTATCCAGGGCTAATACTTGTACAGGCAGAGAGGGTAATTATTGCAAAAAATGCAATTAAATAAAGAGGTTGTTTCATTAGGTTGTATTTATATGTTAAAAGATAATGCTAGATTAGTACTTGAATAAAAACTTCATGAACTAATATTAAAATAACCCTAGAACCTAGAAAAATAGTTCCTGAGCCAATCTATAGGTATTGGCATGGGCATCTACAATATAAGCTAATCTTTCGGAATATCCACCACCCATACTTACGGATACAGGAATGTTGTACTGTTTACAGGTTTCAAACACAAATCGATCTCGCTGTTTGCAGCCTTCTATACTGAGTCCTAAGCGCCCAAGTTTGTCGGTAAGCAATACATCTACACCTGATAAATAAAAAATAATATCAGGTTCTACCAATTCTATGAGTGCAGGTAGATACTCTTCTAATATATCAAGATAAGGGCGATCATCTATACCATCAGGAAGTCCAATGTCTAAGTCTGATTGCTCTTTTCGTAGAGGGTAGTTGTTGGAGCCATGCATCGAAAAGGTGAAAACACGTGGATCGTTTTCGAAGAGTTTTGCAGTACCATTACCTTGGTGTACATCTAAATCTACTATTAGAATTTGGTCAACCAGTTGTTGATGGAGTAGGTAATTGGCAGCTATGGCAAAATCATTGAGGAGACAAAAGCCTTCGCCTCTATCAGCATAGGCATGATGTGTGCCTCCTGCTATATTGAGTGAAACACCATCTTGTAAAGCATACAGAGAGCAATCTATAGTACCTTGAGCAATAACTTTGCTGCGTTCTATAAAATTGCCTTGCAACGGAAACCCAATGCGTCGAATTGCTTTAGGAGCAATAGTGAGTTCTTTGAGTGATTGCCAATATGGTTGGGTGTGGGTGTGTAGAATCCACTGCTCTTCTATTGGCTTAGGATGGAAAAAATTGTCTTGTGTTACAGTTCCTTCGTGTAGGAGCTGTTCGGGCACCAATTCGTATTTGATCATAGGAAATCGGTGCCCTTCAGGCAATTGGTATTTGTATATTGGCGAATATGCTATTTTGAGCAACGCTTATAGTTTTACTTCGTTTTTGCAACTCTGACAAGTATAGATATAGAAGTCGTTATGGGTTAAATCATAATCTAGAATTTCGTGCTTATCTGCTTGTTGTTGGTCAGGATCTTTTGTCTTTAGCAAACTTCCTCGTTCTTTACAAACAGGACATCGCAAAAAAGGTCTGTATGGCCTTAAATGCTTTAGGCTAGGTAGTATGAAAGATTGAATAATCCCAAAGATGACTAAAACAACGATTATAAGTTTTATAATTCCAAAGAGTACTCCCATATCATTAATTGGCTAGTCTATTTCTTCCATTTAATGCCACAACCAGCACTTGGGTATTGCTTTTCGATAACTGCTCCATCTTGCAATACTGCATCGATAGCAGCACGAAGGTCTTCGCCTGTTACAGGTACTCCAGAGTTGGGGCGAGAGCTATCTAAACGACCTCTATAGGCAAGGTTCATAGCCCCATCAAATAGATAAAAGTCAGGTGTACAAGCTGCATCGTAGATTTTGGCTACTTCTTGTGTTTCATCATATAAGTAAGGAAAAGGATAACCTGCTTCTTTGGCTAAGACAGTCATTTTTTCGGGAGAATCATCAGGGTAGTTTTCTACATCATTAGAGCTAATGGCTACAAAACTAACTCCTTTAGGCTGATAGTCATTGGCTAATCTAACTAGCTCTTCATTGACATGAATAACGTATGGACAGTGGTTGCAAGAAAATATAATGAGGGTAGCCTTGTCAGACTGCAGGTCTTTTAGTGAGATGTTTTTACCACTAACTGTGTCTAAAAGTGTGAAATCTGGCGCTTGAGTTCCTAAAGGCAACATATTTGATTCTGTGAGTGCCATAGTATAGTTATTTTTTAGTATTATTGAATGTTTAATAATATGAACATCGAAAATTGATTGTAAAGGCAACAATCACTATAATTACTCAGTTTTAAGATGAGTAAAGATAAAATTTTCTATTGTTGAAACAATCAAAAATACCAAAGGTTTTCAAAGAATGATACAAGCAACAGATATACATAAATACTATGGAGACTTGCACGTACTGAAAGGTGTGAGTGTAGATATAAAAAAGGGAGAAATTGTTTCGATTGTAGGACAATCAGGAGCAGGGAAGAGTACCTTGCTGCATATTGTAGGTACCTTAGATAGTCCTAGCAAAGGAACTTTAAGTATTAATGATACCATTATTCAAGATTTGGAAGCAAAGGAGCTTGCAAAGTTTAGGAATGAGCATATTGGTTTTGTTTTTCAATTTCACCATTTATTGCCAGAGTTCACGGCAGTGGAGAATGTTTGTGTGCCAGCTTTCATAAAAGGAAGCTCAGAAAAGGAGGCTAAAAAAAGAGCAAAAGAACTCTTGGATTATTTAGGATTGGGCCATAGAATGGAGCATAAACCTTCACAACTTTCGGGAGGAGAGCAACAACGCGTGGCTGTAGCAAGGGCTCTGATGAATGAGCCTGCAGTGGTCTTGGCAGATGAACCTTCTGGTAACTTAGATACCAATACTTCTGATGAGTTACACAATTTATTTTTCAAACTTCGGGATGATTTTCAACAAACTTTTGTTATTGTAACACACAACCTCGAATTGGCCAATATGAGCGACCGTAAATTAGAGATGCGAGATGGCTTGATGCTTCGAGAAGATTAATAATGTACAAATTGAAAGCTGTGTATATCGGTTGTTAATTCTGATATAAGGGCAGGTTCAGTACTAAAGTTAGTTTATGGATTTAGAACGTTTAAGATTAGAACAAAAAGAACTTGCCCAAAAAGTGTTGGTGCCTACCAACTGTGATGATGGTTATATGCCTCACCTGCAAGATATTATATTTAGTTTAGATATTCAGTATGTTGGTAATGATGCCTATGTGGCTGTAGATGCTCGTCGTCTAGATGGGGAGGAGTTAGGCTTGTTTGTAGCTAAGTCTAGAGCAGGAATGGAATATGTGCCTAGATTTTTCTGTTTTAGAGAAGGCCCTCCATTGCTAAAAGCGGTAGAATATATACAAGAAGAATATCTATTGATGCCAAGTTTATTGATAATTGATGGACATGGAATTGCTCACCCTAGACGTTTGGGAGTAGCCAGTTGGTTAGGTTTGAAAGCAGATTTGCCTTCTATAGGTGTTGCCAAAAAGGCTCTGTTGTCTTATGAAGGAGACTTAGCAGAAAAAAGAGGAAGCTCTTTGCCTATTTTGCTAGAAGGGGAGCAAGTAGGGAGTGTATTGCGTACACAGGAGAGCACTAAACCTGTTTTTGTGAGTACAGGACATAATATCTGTCTAAAGGAAGCTACTAATGTAATCTTGAGATTATCAAGACCTTACCGATTAGCAGAATCTATTCGTAGTGCAGACCAAGCTGCTAGAGTTTATGCAAAGGGAGAAACTACTAAAGGGGTTACTTTTATTAAACTTCGATAGGATAATTTTTTTGCGTTTCGTAGTCCCAATTTGACCTGACCAAGAACCTTTTTTACACTTAATAAAACACTAATATGAAAACAGTATTTCTTTTTTTAGCAAGTATTTTTCTATTTGCAGCGTGCAATTCTACTCAGAAATTGACCAAAGTGGAAAATGTAGGTATTGAAGCACTATCCAATATAGCATCCAATAGCTATATAAAACTCAAAGCCAAGACTTATGAACTTGAAGAGCATATTCTAATAGACAATAAAGAAAATATAACTATTGATGGTAATGGGGCTACACTTATCATGCAATCCTTATCAGATGATGTAGTTCTTATTACAGATTCTAAAAATATTACGCTAAAAAATTTCAAGGCTACCCATATAGAACCACAAGGTCCTACAGGATGTACCGGAAATGTGCTTCACATAGAAGGTGGTGCAGATATTTTGGTGGAAAGTTGTGAGCTAAATGGTAGTGGTATTGTGGGAATCGCAGCTTATAAGACTGAGAACTTGAAAGTGCTCAAAAATCATATCCACAAGAATAGTGAGTATGGTATTATTTATCAAGGACCTTCTATAGAAATAATAGGAAATACTTTTGAAAATAATAGTTTAGGCAATCTATATTTTTCGTATAAGAGCACTGCTTGGCCTCCAGAAGAAAAGATTAATTCGGACCAAAATAAAGAGGGACTCAAAATGTCTAAGAATACGTTCAAATAGTTTGTTTTATTAAACAAATACTAAAAAAGGAATAAGGAGAGTTAATAATGAGTGAACTAAGTTTTATATTAGGATGGATAATTCTTAGTTTATAGTCTGGTTTTCAATAAGAAAGCGAATTTCTCTATTATATCACTCTCAAGTTAACCCCAGATAGTATGAAATATCTATTGATGTTTTGTTTAAGTTGTTTGTTCATCAGCTGTAATGATAACTCTACCCAAGATGCTAGTGCTTCTACTGCTAATACCATAGTGGAGATAGGTAGTATAGAAGAGAATGATGTTGTAAAAGAAGAACAGGAAGATACAACGGTAGTTAAATTGGATGTTCCAGAGACAGAAAACTGGCCTTACAAGGCATATAAGTACGCCAAAATCTATGGTTATAATATAGGAAAACCAAAAGATTTGCCTAGAAAAGATGGTCGTATGCAAATGGCTATAGTGAACAAAGAAGGTGTGTTTAATCCTAATATTAAATATACAGAGGGTATAAGTATAGAGTTGGCCGAAAAGGTGCAAAAACATGTTGAAAAAATGGAGGGTACTCGCATTTTGTCTAAATGTTTTTTCCCAAGACATGCGATTGTTCTTTTTGATGTAAATGACGATGTAGTTGCTCGTGTAGAGGTTTGTTTTACTTGTGAGGATGTTCGAGTGGTTCCTGATGTTAATATTCCTGATGATGAAAAAAGTAGTCCATATATAGGAGAAAATTTCAAACTAAATCCAACAATAAAAGGAGCTTTTAAGTTTTTTGAAAAAACGTTTAAGCAAGCAGGCATGCCGATATTCCATTCAGAAAAAGAGTTAGTAGATTGGGAAAAGGCTCAAGAAAAATAAGTGATTTATAAAAAAATGCTCTGATTCCTAAAAGAATCAGAGCATGTATAGGGTATTGTTATTGGCATAGATTATTATTTATTCACTAGATTAGTTATTTGTATTTTAGCAGTTTTGCCTCCATTACTTTTACGGTATTTACGGTGGTTGATGTAGATGTAATCGTTTCTCCATCTTCGTAGGTAGAAGTACTTGAGGAGGTATTGGCACTACTTACTTTTTCTTGGTAGGTTCCCATGAATAGAATCGCATCTCCTCCACGCTTTCTAGCTTCTTTTACCATTTGTTCTTGTGTTGTTTGTGGATCATCCATATCTATATCTTCGACAGGGTCACTTTTCATGATGCCCATAACTTCAAAGTCTTTAGAAATGTCCTTTTCGTCAAAAAAGAGATCAATTTCTTTATTGTTGTCTTGAGCTGGATAAGATTTGCCTAAATAATTGATGTGAGGCATACAACTCACTGCTAGAAGCAATACAATGGCAAAAATACTTGTGTTTTTTAGTACAGTAATCATAATAACTGTGAGTTTTAATAAAAGTGAATAAATATAATTTCACTTAAGTCGAAACTCAGCATGTATTACCCCTAGTTGAATAGAAAAAAATTACTTACACTGTTCAGTGAATTTAGGAGGGATTGGTTTTTCGTGGCCTAATGTTTTAGCCTTTTCAATATAAGTACAAGTTTTATTGTAATTGCCTAAGTAATAATAATTGATAGCAGCTCTATAATAGGTATCTGCATTAGAATCTTCTACTTTTATGGCTTCTTCGTAGTCTTGAGCTATACTTTGGTAATAGGCCATTATATCTGTTTTTCCAGAAGCACTAGGCATAATATAAGTGCCACAATCACAAAGTTCGAGTAATTCCATTCCAGAAAATGCCATTGCTGATTTCATAGCTGCACGATGCTTGTAGCGGTCGGCAGTAGGAGAGAGGTTTAAGGCGGCCTCAAAAGCCTCAAAAGCATCCTTGTATTCTTTGAGTCCACTATGACTTAGAGCTTTCCAAGTATAGGCCTCACTATTTCTAAGATCTAATTTTAGTACCTTGTCTAAACAAGTAATGGCTTTGGTGTATTGTGCTTTGTGGTAGGCCTTTTTACCTTTTTTTAGGAGGTTGTTAATATTTTTTTGAGCATGGCTGTTTAGACCCATCATAAGTGCTAAGGATACTAAAATTAGAGTTTTCATAAATACAAAGTTGTTTGAAAGTAATTAGCTGTACTTAACGTGTTCAAAAAAAATGCCTAACTCTAGTTGTTTTGTAGCAACTAGAGCCCTTTTTGAAAGGTAATCAACTTCTAAACAATTTTAGAATATGCTCAATTTAGGGTTGGCTAGAATCTCTTATGATCAACTCTCCTGGAAGTACAATTTTTTCAGGTTTGAAACTTTCTCCACTTTTGGTGTTTATTTGTTTGAAGAGCAATTTTACAGCCTCTTCTCCAATAGTTCGGATGGGTTGAGCAACTGCTGTGATTGTTGGAGTCGAAAACCTAAAGGCTTCAATGTCATCAAAACTGAGTAGTGCCAATTGTTTGGGCACCTCTATATGGTTTTGTTTGATATAGTTTAGACAGGCTAAAGCAATGCTATTGTTTACTACAAATAGGGCATCTATTGGCTTAGGAAGCTCTAGCAATTCTTTGAGACTTTTAGCAACTGCATTAGGAATATCATTGAAAGGGATGCTTTGTGTGTATTTTTGGAAAACACGAATGTTATGTTCTCGAAGTGCCTCTTTGTATCCTCGTTCTCGATCAGCAATTGGGCTAATATGAGTAGGTGTAATCGTGAATAAACCTATTCTTTTATAACCTAAATTTATTAGGTGTTCGACAGCTTGAAAACTACTTTCGTAGTTATCTACACCAACATAGTTGCTATCTAGTTTTGAGATATGACGATCGATTAAAACTAGAGGACTGGCATTTTTGATACCATCAAAAGCTTTTTTATTGTCTTGAGCTGACATAATAATCAAACCATCAACTTGCCAACCTCTAAGGCGTTGGATAAGGGCTAACTCACGTTCTTTATCTTCATCAGAGCTACATATAATTAGGTTGTAACCATGTTCTTGAACTTTATCTTCTATAGCCCGAGCCATTTTAGCTACAAAAATATTAGAAATATCTGTCACTATGAGTCCAATAGTATTCGATTTCCCTGTTCTTAAACCTCGTGCAATTGGGTTAGGAGTATAGTTGAGCTCTTTTGCTTTTTGTAATACTTTTTCTTGTGTATGAGGACTTATGCCATGTCGGTCTCCTCTGCCATTTAGGACTAAGGATACTAATGTTTTAGAAACGCCTAAGGATTTCGCAATATCTGCTAGTGATGTTTTCTTCATTCAAAAAAGTAATAGTAGGCTGTACGTTTTATTCGATCCAATTATTAAAAAAACGAAAATATAAATAATTGACAACTAGATATTTTTAGTCGGAAACAAAGGTCAAAACTTAGTTAGAGTTTAGAAAACTTCGTTTTTTGCACAGTCTAGTGAGATAAGTGATTATTTGGATGCTGAAATATAACCAAAAGCCGATAGATTTTTAAAAAAAATACATTTTTGTATTTTAATACTTCATACATTTTTTGAGATTATAGTCTATAAGGTAAATGTGTTTGTTGTTCAATGGTTTGATTATCATGTTTTTATAAAGTTGAGGTGGGTTTGTATTATAAAAAGATTGCACCTAAAGACCTCAGCTATTAATAGTATTTTGATCGTATAAACTGGGCTCTAAGCTGCTTTGATCGTTCAAATAATGCTTGAAAATTAGGAAAAGTGCATTGAGAATAGGTGCAATATGCACTAGTTATATTGTACCAATTTTAATTTTAGAGAAGGTGGAACTTTTATGGTGGGCTGTAATGTTGTTATTAATGTTAGTAAAACTATCAAAGTCGGTTTTTGAAGCTGGCAATTTTTTTTGTATCGTAAGTTAGTAAAACTATTATTTAAGATTGTATTAATATAATATTATGCACAGACCTAAAAAAATATCATCAGAGAATGATTTAGAAAAATCCCCGTTACCACAAAAAGATTCTTTATCTGCATGCCAATCATGGAAACAAAGAATACAAGAAACTGGAGGAACCTTGATGTGTTCTCCTCTTTTGTTGGAAGCTGATGGTAATGGAGGGCTAGTTCCTCTCGTAATTTGCTGTGTATTGACCTTTTATTTATTTGGAGTAACGGGATCGAAAAAAACAAAATAAGTAACCTTAAAAAATGATGAAGATGAAATTATTGAAGCGTGTATTGATTTGGGCTAGTGCAATAGGTGGATTAGGGCTTTGGTATAGTTATGCTGCAGCTAATGGCCATAATACGTCATTTTGGTATGCATCTACTTTTATGTTTATCACTTTATATGCTATATGGATTGGATGGATGAAAAGTGCTAATAATTCTAAGCGCATTGAAATGGGATGTCATTCATCCTGTAATAATTATAGTCACTATCGGTCACTACAAGTCACAAGCAATTCTTACTCGCATATAAATTTATGAAAAACAAACAATTGATAAAACGAATAGTATTTTTAGGGGTATTGATAGCTCTAGGCTATGGGTACTATTCTTTGGTATTGTTGTATAAGCATAGTCCTACTTTTTGGTTTGCTAGCGCCTTGGGAGTTTATCTGTTTGTTGTTATCCTGATAGGGTGGTTTAGGAATGTATACTATGATAGTAATGAAACAATGTTAGAGGAGCGTTTTCCTGATCTGGATGGAGAATCTGCCATGAAGGGATTATCAGGATGGAGACACCTGCATTTTATGAGTTTAAAAAAGCCTGAGGTGCACTGTCTCAAAAAATCAGAGAACGATATTTTTACAGAATATTGGCACACAAAAAGATATGACAATGAACACTAATAGGTAAAGTTAATTGACTAAAATATAAGCGAATAACCAATAATTATTTAATAGGCTAATTTTTTGCAAAAAAATGCAGGGATTAGCCTTTTTTTTATGCGTAAAATTATGTGTTTTCAATAAAAAATATTATACTTAGAGTGTTGATAGATAGAGGGTCTAAGCAATATTCAATACTAAATACTAATTTGCTCTGAACTAACCTCTCGTTATCAAACTTCACATAAGACATTAGCTCACATATTATATATATTAAAATAAGAATCGATTAGAAATCCTATATATGGGGGTTCTAATATAAAAGTATAGCATAGCTGTAATCTATTGATTTGCTATTAGATAGTTATGTAGATGCCTGTAATAGTCTTTTGATAAAACTTGAAAAAAAAGTTATAGAAATATTAAATATAGCACAGTTTTTGTCAAGCTGTGAAATACTACCAAATACTTATCTATTTAACCCATAAAAATACGTTGAAAAAAAACTATGAAATCAAAAACTTCACCTCACATTATTTGGACAGTTTCCTTAATGACTGTTATCTTGTTTAGCATGAGTTCTTTTATGTTTAAAATCTCTTGGGATTTGCAAAAAGATGAAAATGGTGTTCAGATTTACACTCGGTCTATAGAAGGTTGGGATATAAATGAATACAAAGCTACTACTAAAGTGAAAACGACTTTGAATAAAGCTGTAGAAGCTTATCGATATGGAGCTAATAGAGCAAAATGGATGTCGAAACGAGCTACAGGCATTAAAAATCTAAAAGAAATTACAAAAGATAAGATATATACTTATACTTATGCTGATGCTCCTTGGCCAATTTCAGATAGAGATCAGATTTCCTTAGTAGAATACAGTTACCCTAAAGAGGGAGTAGTTTTAGCTACATTGACTTGTTCACCTGATTATATCCCTCGCAAGAGTGGAGTTATTCGTGTTGCGCGTATGAAATGTCACTGGCTGTTTGAAGACCTTAAAAATGGTTATGTACGTGTAACTACACAAGCTGTTGCAGATCCGGGTGGAAGTCTACCTACTTGGTTGATTAATGCTAATATAATAAGTGGTCCTCATGAAACACTTTCTGGTCTTAAGAGATATCTAGAAAAATAATCTGTTGTAGATGTTAGAGAAAAACGGTGCTATGAATCATGATGATTTAGAGCACCGTTTTTTAGAAAAATAAGCTTGAAATCTTCTAGGGAATTATGTTCATATCTTCTTGAGAGCTTAGAGCATGTTTAAATTTATACTAATTGTTAATATGAAATGCCAATTTCTAGATCTTAGCAGCTTTTTTTCTCGCAATAGCTAAGGCTATTACTCTAAAAAAGAGCTTTAACCTCTTAAAATTACATACTCATATTACT
>JAAEPD010000634.1 GCA_024222455.1 Aureispira sp. | reverse complement strand
TATTTAGCCCTTCGTTAGACAACCTACCTTAATAGCTAAGGCTATTAGGCAGAACATCTACCTTGTCTAATCAAAAAATTACGGCTTTATCTCTATACAAAATTTACTTACATAACCTTTACTATCTTTTATTAGATAAAAGCTCTTGACATTAAAGGTTTCAAATGCAAGTTGTGTTATTTTTTCTCGATCATCTTTAGACCAATTGGCTGTTTCTGTAATCATGATAGAGTGATCTTCTGGTGTGACCTCCAGTTCATTGTATAATGCATGGTGTAGCACCTTTTCTAAATCTTTCCAATTTGTGATTTTGCCATTTTGGATAGGGTAGTTTAAAGTGAGTGTGCTTTGCTTAGAAATAGCATCATTACCAACATAAGTGGTTTTAGAACCCATTCCCATCATGCCTCCAGATGTTTTGGAGTGTCCAACAACTGCTGGGAAAATCGCTTTGGCTGTAGTTTGACCTGCAAAACCGATATGAATTTTTTGATTGTCAAGGTGGATGATGATGTTTTCATCTTGAGCAAATGTGCTGAAATAACTTATTAGGCTGAATAGCAAGAGTATAGAAGCTTGTTTGACTGCTAACATAATTTAGAGGAGTTTAATGAGAAAATATTTGCGAGGCCATACTATTATACATAAAAATAATGCCAAGGGGGAATAGTTTAAATATATTTTAATTGATTATAAGTCTTTGAATATGAGTTGAAGGTGACTGTTTATATAGCTAAGGGGGCTGTAAATGAAATAAAGCGATAGATATATTGATAATATTATTAATTCTTCAATTTGTATTCCTAAATTTATACTGTAATTTTGTATTTGGTCTATTCTAAGCAAAGGGTCGTCGAAAAAAGACGAAATCTAATCTGTTATTAGAACTCTAAAGCTCTAATTTTTCTTGTATTGTATGTAAAATGATTTAAAGAATCATATTCTAAATAATGCTTGTGACAACAAGCCAAACACTTTTTATTAAAAAATCACTATTAAAAAAATGTATTCAATGCTAAGACTAAGTAATGTACTCTACGCAACTCTTCTTTTTGCAACTACTTTCACAATGGTTTCTTGTGGTGGCGGTGGAGCTGCTGATGTAGTAAAGTCTATCCCTGAAGACGCTGTTATGGTTGGAACCATGGACGTTAAACAATTGATGGAAAAGGCTGATTTTGAAGCTGTCAAACAAATGGATTTTTACAAAGATATGCTAGCAGAAGCGGAGCGTGAAGCACCAGAAGTTGTTCCGTTTTTGAAAAACCCAAAAGAGTCAGGCATTAGCCTTGATGGGAATTTTGGGATGTTTTTGAAAATGAATCCAACAGCAGGCCTAGATGCAGAGCCTTTTGTTACTTTTATGATGCCAATAGCTGATGTAGCGAAGGTAGAAGACTTGATGACGAAAGCTCGTGAGAAAAATCCTAATATGCCTAAGGCAGAAAGTAAGGGGGACTATCAAGTAATAAAAGTAGATAATGAAATGGCATTAGCTTGGAGTAGTAACCTAATGTGTATGACCAATATACAAGGTGACGAAGAAATGGCTAAGTTGTTTAATCCTGAAAAAGGAAAAAGCATTCGCAACAACAAAAGCTTTAAGAAACATCTAAAAGAAAAGAAAGATGCTATGCTTTGGGTTACTTCTGATCCACTTGCTGATGCTCTAGAGAAAAGTCAATACTCTCGTGATGTAACTGGTGCCTTAATGTTTATGCAGTTGTCTAATGCTGTGTTGAAAGACAATTCTTTTTCTGGGTATTATAATTTTGAGAAAGGTTCTATCGAAGCTGGAGCTCATTTCGATCTTAATGAGAAATTGAGAGAAGAGTTTGGTATTGTATTCAAAGAAAAAATTGATATAGATTTTACAAAATACATGCCTGCTGAAGGTCTAATGTCAATGGGAGCTTTCGGACTTAACTTAGAAGGTATAGAGAATGTATTGGCTAAACGTATGCTAAATATGCCTATAGATATGGCATTGAGTGAAGTTGGTTTGTCTTTGAAGAGTTTGACAGGTGGTTTAGATGGCGAAATGGCTTTTGCTTCTTATGCTGATACTACTGCAATGGGACAAAGTGTAGTTTTTGCTTTAGGACTAAAAGATAAAAGCTTGGTTGATAAATTATTGACTTTAGCTGAAACTTCTGGTGCTAAAGTAGAGCGTAATGGCAAACGATTGACTGTTTCTCCTCCTGCTATGATTGATCCAATGGACCCAAGCTTAGGTGGTTTAGGTGGAATGGACGATCTTGGTGGAATGGGTGATTTCGGAATGGATAAAATAGAAGCTGTTATTACAGATGATGCAATCGTTTTCTCTAACAAAGCAGGTGTTTTAGATAAAATTGCTGCAGGTGGTTATTCTGGAGCTGAAGCTGCCAATAATGAGTATATCAAAGAAGCTATGAGTGGTTGGATGGGTGTATATTATGACTATGAAGGCATGTTAAAGAACATGGCAGAGATGGCTTCTAATCCTTATGGATCTCCTGGTTTATTGTCTATGAGCATGTCTCCAATGGGTGGACTTATGATGGAAATGATGTCTAAATATAATGAGTTTACTCAAGCTGTAACTGTATTTAAGGGGCATGATACTTATGGTAAAGTGTATATGAAAACTACAGATAAAAATAGTTTGAAACGTATGCTAGAAATTGCTAATGAACTGTATAAGAACAAGGATGAGTTGGAAAAAGAGTTTAATAAAGCAATGGAAGAAGAAGAGGCTAAAATAGAAGAGGAGATGAAAAAATATGAAGAGGAGTTGGATAAAGGTGATGATGTAAACATTTAAACCATACAATATGCAAATTTTATAATTTGGAGATTTGCTAATTGTTTTAGATATTTCGGGAAGTTTATGATTGATGTGAGTCAATTGTAAACTTCCTTTTTTATTGAAGTTGTATAGATTATTAATATAATATAGCCTATGTGTACTGTTAGTTATTTGCCCTTGAGCCAAGATGAATTTGTATTGACCTCTAACCGAGATGAATCACCTAAACGATCACCTTTAGGATTAGAATTTGATGGAGATGGTTCATTATTGTTGCCTAGAGAGCCTCAAAAAGGAGGGACTTGGATTTGTGCAGCCCAAACTAATCGCTTGGTTTGCTTGCTTAATGGAGCATTTGATAGACATAAGCATGAACCACCTTATAGCAAAAGTAGAGGGATTGTTGTTTTAGATTTTTTTAAATACAAAGAGGCCACAGCTTTTTTTAGAGATTATGATTTAGATGGAGTAGAACCTTTCACTATGGTGATTTATGATAATGGAGACCTGTATGAGTTTAGGTGGGATGAAACTACGAAACACATGAAAGCTTTGGATAGGCAACAGCCTTATATTTGGTCGTCTTCGACACTCTATACTGCAGAAGTAAAACAAATGAGACAGGAATGGTTTGCCGATTGGAGAAAAACGCAACCTCAAACAGCCGAGAGTATTTTAAATTTTCATCAAACGGCAGGTATTGGTGATAAAGAGAATGATTTGATAATGGAGCGTTATGATGGTATTCTAAAAACAGTTAGTATTACTACAGTGAAGAGAAAGACTGATCATTTCGAAATGACTTATAACGATTTGATACATCAAGAACGTTTCACACAACAACTTCCTATAAATGCCTAAACCTAAATTATCTTGGTGGCAACGGATAAAGTTGAAGCCATTTTTTATTAGACTGTTTAATTGGGAGTTTTGGCCAATGTGGGTAATCTCCTTTCCCACCTTTTTTTATTGGTTGTATTTATCTATACGAGCACGATCTTTTTTTTGGTTTTCGGCCACTAATCCAGGTATTTACACAGGAGGAATGATTGGCGAATCCAAAAGAGAGATTTCTGCTATTGTACCTGATGAATATGAGCCCGTTACTGTGTTTATAGCTGGAGATTGTAGCAATGAAGAGGCTTTAGCACAAATGAAAGAAGCAGGTTTAGATTTTCCTGTCATAGTAAAACCCTCTAGAGGACAACGGGGAAATGGTGTTAGGAAAATAACATCTGTAGAGGAGTTGAATGCTTATAACAGCACCTTAGTTGTAGAGTATTTATTGCAAGAGTTTATTGACTACAGCATAGAAGCGGGGGTAATGCATTATTACTATCCAGATACTGAAGAAAGTGGTATCTTATCACTAACAATTAAGGGCTTTTTGACGATTGTGGGAGATGGTGAATCTACTTGGTTGGAATTGATGCAACTCAACCCTAGAGCTGTCTTGGTAATGGATAGACTAAAAAAGGACTATAAAGACCAACTTGACAAAGTGCTGGGAAAGGATGAAAAGGTAGTGTTAGAAGGTATTGGGAATCATTCTAGAGGAACTGCATTTTTGGCTAGACAGGAGTTGATTTGTGATTCTATGGTCAAGGGTTTTGATGTGATTACTAAAAGTATAAAAGGTCTTTATTTTTGTCGCTATGACTTGAGGTGTCCATCTATAGAAGACTTGCAACATGGACGCAATATTAAAATAATGGAAATTAATGGTGTTGGAGCCGATCCTGCACATGTTTTTGATCCTAGTGTGCCGATGTTGGAAAAATATAGAATTATTTTTAGGCAATGGAAGATCATGCACCAAATTGCTCGCATCAACCATGAAAAAGGAGCTCCGTACATGACTTATAAGGAAGTTCGGACGCACATGAAAGGACTGAAAGAGCATAATAAACTGCTGGATAGGTTAGGATAGGTTATCTGATATTGTATGAAACTGCTTGTACTACTCGATGACCATTCTTAAAATATTGTCGTCGTATTTTGGCAATTAAATCTCCTGTCTTTTTATATTTCTGGATAGAAGGGAAGGTTTTTAGTTGGTCATGGTTAATATAGAAATTCCCAATGCTAGGAACCTCAAACCTATAGGTTAAATGAAAGGAGTGAAACACTTCTATCTTTTGGGTAGAAGGTAATCCAAATGGGCATCCATCACAATTGGGGCCTAGGCCTACTGTTTCTTCCTTTATGAAGCTTAGCTCACTTGGAGTTATATCTTTAAACCATTGGTCAAAATTCCTTTTGCCAAGTCTGTGGATTAAAATGCTATCTGCGGTTACTTTTTTTTCTGCAACCATTTTGTTGTTTACAAACCTGAGTTTATATGTTTTTCTCCAATCAATTTCTTGAGCCTGACAAACATAGGATAGCATGAATATATAAATTAGGCTTAGTTGAATGCGCATATGCTCGAATATTAGGAGGTTTTGGCTAAGAAGCGGTTTGTAAGAAATGCTCCCTACTGAAAAATTATACTATATTTGCGGACTAAAAATCGAATTATCTAGAACAATTTTGATAGATATTTGATTACACTTAAAGTTTTTGAAGTCTACAGTAGAATAGATACAAAAAATGACCATTTTGGTGTGTTGTTGTATTTTTTGTTAGCTCCTAAAACATAAGTGTATTTAAGCTCAATAAGAGCAATTTTATTAATAGTTAGAAGAATATCCATGTTTGTAAAATATCCAAAGATTGTCATAAGCAGTTTTGTGTTGTTGTCCGTGTTAGGACTGTATATGGCTTATAATCGAGTATCGTTTAGTTTCGATTTTGAACAGTTTTTTCCGACAGGTGATCCTGATTTGGAATTTTACTATGAGTTCAAGCAGCGGTTTGAGCCTGATGATAATTTTTTGCTAGTTGCTCTTAAGCGAGAGGAAGGTGTGTTTGAGCAAGATTTCTTGAAAAAAGTGGAGGCATTTAGCGAAGAGGTAAAAACGTTGGACACCAAAGTTACGCAAGGTGATTTGGCTGTTATCCGAAGAGATTCTTTTATTTTTAATAAAGTGTATATCGACTATGCACCCGATTGGAAAGACTCAGTAGAGCATATTCAGCCTGTTTTATCTGTTCAGTCTATTATATCATTCCAATATCCAGTCAAAAATCCTTTTACTGGCTTTACAACTATTCCAGCTGTTCATATAGATAAACCCGAAAAGTACGAAAAAGACAAAAAACGTATTCTATCTGATGAACGTTTTGTGAATACCTTGATTTCTGAGGATGCTAAAACAATGGTGGTTGCTCTAAAAACTATTGACAATATTCCACAAGGCATTGCCGAACGGTTTATTAAAGAGCTAAACATCATACTAGATAAATATGAATTTGAAGAACACCATTTGCTAGGTAGAGCCAATTTTCAGACAGAATTGGTGCGTTTGCAAATGTGGGAATTTACCATGTCTTTTACAGTATCTAGTTTACTGGTACTGTTGGTTATGTTCTTGATTTTTAGAACATTTTGGGGGGTTAATATTGCTCTGTCTTCTATTGGTGTAGGGCTAGCCATGTTTGTAGGTTATTTAGGCTTGGTAGGAGCTACATTGGACACTATGGCCTTATTATATCCTATTATAATGATAATAGTAGCCACCTCCGATGTGGTACATGTTATGTCCAAATACATAGATGAGTTGCGAAAAGGGCAAGATAAACAGACAGCCATTCAAATAACTATACAAGAGATAGGAGTATCCATATTTTTAACTTCCACAACTACAGCCATTGGGTTTTTATCCTTAGTCACCAGTAAATTAGGGCCTATTCGAGCACTGGGTATTCATGCTGCTGTTGGAGTTATGATAGCTTATGTTTCGGTTATTATTTTTACGACTACTATTTTAGCCTTATTCTCCGAAAAACAGATTATGAAGGAGGGGCGAAAGGAATCTTCTTGGGGACGTTGGATGGGCAAAATGCATGAATTTACTAGAAACCAGTCTTTTAAGATAAGCGCAGGGTTTTTAGGGCTGTTTTTACTTTGTGGGATAGGCGTTTCTATGGTGAATACAAATACTCAAATAGAGCAAATTTTACCTAGAGGTGCTGAGGTGACAGCTGATTTTCATTTCTTCGAAGAGGAGTTTAGTGGATTTAGGCCTTTTGAAATTGCGATTAGCTTAAAAGATTCCAATACTACAGACGACTTTAAGGTAGTTCAGCAAATAGATAAATTAGAAAATTTTATAATTGGTTATGATGCTATTAAAACAAGTAATTCTATAACAGCAGTTTATAAAACTATAAATAGAGCTTACAAAGGAAATAAATTGGAGGCTTATGTGTTGCCTAACAGCGAAAAACAATTCAAAAAGTATCAACGATTAGCTAAAAACTTGGGAGGAGGTAATAGTCTTGGTGTTTTGGTTAGTAGAGACAAAAAATATGCAAGAGTATCTGCAAGAGTGTTGGATGTAGGAGCCGATAGTGTACGAAATATCATACAATCTGTGGATAAATGGGCTAAGACTAATATTGATACCAATATGATGGAAATCCGTCAGACAGGTACAGGGGTTATTGTTGACAAAAACTCGGAGTATGTCAAGGACTCCTTATTGCAAGGTTTGGTGTCTGCTATTTTATTGATTAGTTTATTGATGGCTTTATTGTTCCGGAGTTTCAAAATGTTGTTTATAGCATTAATACCTAATGTGTTGCCATTGTTGATTGCAGCTGCTATATTAGGATTTACAGGGATTCCCTTAGAGGCAGGGGTGTCTATTGTATTTGCCATTATATTTGGGATAGCTGTAGATGACACTATTCACCTCTTGAGTAAGTATCGGCTTATGCGGAAAAAGGACATAGATAAGGAAGAGGCCATAAAACTAACCTTAATCGAGACTGGTAAGGCTATTTCCTTAACTACAGTTATTCTGTTTTTTGGATTTATCTTATTAATATTTTCTTCTAATCCTCCAGCTGTTACTATTGGCTTATTGATTAGCTCTACTTTGGTTACTGCTTTGGTTTGTGATCTATTGATTATTCCTGTTATGTTGCGTTGGTGGGGCAAATAAATTTGGAGCGTATTAAACTTATTTTGAACTCACATTTTTTTCTTTTCGAACATAAGCAAAAATAAAAGCAGCAATTATGGATAGTATAGTTATTAGAATATAGACTATGATTTTTTCAGATTCAAAAAGAAGTACATTTATTAAATTCAATAAATAAAACACTGCAAAGCCAAACAGTGCATTTTGTGCAACTTTTTTGTTTTTGCGGAATAATATGGCAAAGACTATAGCCAAAATTGTACCTATCCCTAGTATTATACCAAATAAAGTAAGAAACATTTCTCCAAATGGTTTTCCTACTGTTTTAAGCCCATTTATAATTTGTTCATCTCCAGAAGCACTAGAGGAGCAAGAGAAGAGTATAAAGGGTAAAACTAGACCCCAAAGCCATTTTTTTTGTATAGAGGAGAAAAACATAATTTATATTCTATTTAGGTTGTTATTGTCTTAAACTACAAAAATAAGTTAGTAAAGCCTTTTATTTGTTAATAAAATGATCTTACGAAATACAAAAAACTAATAAATTAGTTGGTATATATAGCATTAAGCTTGTATTTTGGCACTGTTTTTAGAAAATGAGGGGTGAGGTAACTATTTTAGAAGTACAATAACAATAAGATATAATGAGAATATTGACTTTAATGCTGTTTGTAGTCCTAGCTTGTTCTGTAGACTCTAATGCACAAAAGAATAAGGATATTGATGGTTTGTATTACTGGAAAGTATTGCAAGATGTTAACTATCGTAGCAATTTTGATAAAGAGACTGGCGAGATTTTGTACGAACCTGTTTTTGGCAAAAAGGTGTTAAAATTAGATGGTAAAAAGATATTTGTGAAAGGTTATATTATTCCTGCTGATATGAGTGGAGGCAAAATGACCTTATCTGCTTTTCCTTATAGTTCTTGCTATTTTTGTGGAGGTGCAGGCCCAGAATCTGTAATAGAGGTAGATGCTGATGGCCCAATCATTTATAGAATGGACAAGCCAATCACCTTACAAGGTGTACTAAAATTGAACAAAGAAGATCCTTTGAGACTAATTTATATCTTGGAAGAAGCTACTTATTACAAAGCAAAATAGGGCTAAACTTCTTCATCTTCAGGACGCCAATAAGGCTCCACAATACACAGAAAGACCAAATCAACTTGACCGATATTCCGAACAAATTGTTTGGCACTAGGGGGCACAAATGCGATGCTCCCTTTTTTTATGTGTTGTGTCGTCCCTTCAATTATAATCTCACCTTCTCCTTCTAGTATATAATAAGTTTCAGACCCTTTGAGTCGATGAGGAAGAGAGGCTGTTCCTACTTCTAATCGAGCATGAGCAATACTATAATTAATATCAATGGGGTCATTGCTTGGATGCAATACCTCTTTGAGTATAGTATGATCACCAGCTAAAAACTCAGTGACTTCTTTTATATGTTTGACTAGCATTATTTTGTTTTTGTATAACTCATCCGCCCTTCCATGATATGGATTTTACCCTTTTTATCTTTAGATATTAGACGTAGTTCAAATGATTTTTTTTTGGATTCTGGAACAGTTACAAGTATATATTTACCTTCTTCCGAAATTTTCCAATTAAGATTAGTATTGCCTAACACCTCTGTGCCCTCTAGTATGCTAAATACGGCTGAACCATCTTTTTTGAATTCTTGCCTAAAACCTAATTTGCTATCTGCTGCTTCCCAAGTACCTACAATTTTTTTTCGAAGCTTCTTAGCTATAGAGCCATTTTTAGCTTTGCTAATAGTATGTTTTTCCATTTGAGCTGCCCATTTACCTTCTTTTTGAGAAAGTGGCAGTATAAAATGACCAGGAGCGGCAGCATATATAGAAACTATTGGTTCATCTGCAAATTTCAAAATTAGGTATCTACCATCTTGACTAAGTTCCCAAGGGCCTACAATTGGGCCACCTCCATCAAACATATAAAAGGAATCTTTTTGGAGAATTAAGGGAATCCTCATTCTTTTTGTCCCTTCTTCATCTGAATGCATTTTCTCAACACCCACAAGATTTTCTTCAGGAGGTGTCATATCCCAAACACCCAAAACCTCTTTTAGCATCTTAGCTTTATTCCAAGGTTTTTTAGTTTGGCGAAGTAATATAATGTCTGAGTCTTGGTAAGGGGATTGAAGTTTTAGTTTGTCTTTAGATAAGGAGGTGATTCGAAAAGATTGTTCCTCTGAGCCGCAAGCTTTATTCGATACTATAGATAAAATAAACCCTTTTTCTTTACTATTTTGGATAGCCCAAGAACCTTGACACATCATACTCTTATCCCCCAAAATATAGTTGCCATTGTCATAAAGTATTAATTCTTCAGTAGAATGGTTTTGAAATTCCCAATAACCTACAATCTTTTTTTGCAAATCAGTAATTGTTGTAGTAGAAGAAAGAGGCTCTGTTTTTACTAATTTTGAGTAAGTCGTTCTACCTTCTTGAATAAGAAGATTACCATTCTTGTCCTTAGATAACAAGCGCAAGTCAAATCGCTTCCTTGTCTTGCTGGAGTTTTTAATTATAATATACTTACCTTCTTCCGAAACCTTCCAATTGAGAGTGAGGCTATGTTCTTCTTTTTTGTTTTTACTTATACTAAATACTGTAGTATTGTCTTTTCTAAACTCTTGTTTTAAGGTTTGTCTGCCGTTAGTAACGGTCCAAGTTCCTAGTATTTTTTTTCGAACTTTCTTAGCTGTAGTACCATTTTTAGGTTTGCTAATAGTGTGTTTTTCCATTTGGGCTGTCCATTTATGCTCTCTTTGCGAAAGAGGCAAGATGAAATGACCAGGAGCAGCTGCGTATATAGAAACCATAGGTTCGTCTGCAAACTTAAGTATTAAGTATCGGCCATCTTGACTAAGGTCCCAAGGCCCTATTATTGGCCCTCCTCCATCAAACATGTGGAAGGAATCTTTTTGAAGGATTAGGGAGACGACCATTTTTTTATTATCCTCTCGGCGAGAAGGCATTTCCCAAACACCCAAAACCTCCTTAAGCATTTTAGCCTTATTCCAAGGTTTTTTGTTTTGGCGAAGAAATGTGATGTCTGACTCTTGTGAAGGATGCTGAAATTTTAGTCTATCTTGAGATAGAGAGACTATCAAAAGTGTTTGCTGTTCCGCCCCACAAGCCTTACTAGATGTCATAGTTAAGGCAAGTCCTTTTTTTTCAATATTTTGGATAGTCCAAGAACCTTGACACATCATTTGCTGATCTCCACCAACATATTTACCATCAGCATAAAACACCAGTTCTTCAAATGAATTGTAGACTTGATTGTCAGATTTTTGAAATTCCCAGTAGCCCACAATTTTTTTCTGCGCATCTTTAATTGTTGTTTGGGCAAAGGAAGTGGTGCAGAATAATAATAACAATGGCAATAATTTCATATTGATCTTTTAATGTCCTCTAAATGGTTTAAATCCTCCGTCTTCAGACGGAAAAGACTTAAGTCCTTGCAAATGGTTATCTTAGCAAGATGAAAAATTACACAAAAGCAAGTCATACGATTTATCATCATAGATAGCATATAGT